>JAZROO010000041.1:0-6861 GCA_045648705.1 Eubacteriales bacterium
GGAAATGGCTGAACTGACTGTTAAGGGCTTTGACCTTGCAGATAAATATCGTATGACTGCCATGATTTTGGCAGATGGTACGATGGGTCAGATGATGGAACCCGTTTCTCTGGACTTTGCAGAGGGCGAAAAGGTGGAAAAGCCTTGGGCTACCACCGGTACCAAGATGCAAAGAGAGCATAACATTGTAAACTCCTTATTCTTACAGCCCGATGAACTTGAAAAGGTGAACTTTGAACGCTATGAGCGTTATAAGACCATCGAAGAAAACGAGGCAATGTATGAGGAATATATGATGGAGGATGCCGAGTATTGTGTAGTTGCTTTCGGTATTGCTTCTCGTGTATCTAAAAACGCTGTCAATGCCGCCAGAGCCAAAGGCATTAAGGTGGGTCTGATTCGTCCCATCACCCTGTGGCCCTTCCCGACGGAAGCTTTCAAAAAATACAAAGGACAGATTAAAGAATACATTTCTGCTGAACTGAATATGGGTCAGATGATCGAGGATATCCGCCTTGCAATCGAGTGCAGCGCTCCTGTTACACTTTGCAACCGCACCGGTGGTATGATTATCTCTCCCGAGCAGGTTTTGGAAAGCATTGAAAATGCGGCGAAAAACGGAGGTGCAAAATAATGGTAGTATTTGATAAACCCCATGCTTTAACAGATGTACCGCTTCATTATTGTCCCGGTTGCACACACGGTATCGTTCACCGTTTGGTTGCCGAGGCAATTGATGAACTTGGTATTGAGGGCAAGACCATCGGTATCGCACCGGTTGGTTGCTCGGTTATGGCTTATAACTATTTTAATTGTGTTATGATTGAAGCGGCACACGGCAGAGCTCCTGCAGTTGCTACGGGCGTAAAGCGTGCCGACCCTGAAAACCACATTGTTTTCACCTATCAAGGTGACGGTGACCTGGCTTCCATCGGTATGGCAGAAACCGTTCACGCTGCTGCGAGAAATGAAAACATTACGGTTATCTTTATCAATAACGCTATTTATGGTATGACCGGCGGTCAGATGGCTCCTACCTCTTTGCCGGGGCAGGTAACACAGACTTCTCCCTATGGTCGTGACCCCAAACTCTGCGGTTATCCCGTTCGCGTTTGCGAAATGCTTTCCGAACTTGAGGGTCCGGAGTATCTGGAGAGAGTTACTGTAAACAACGTTAAAAATGTTCGTGCCGCTAAAAAGGCAATCAAAAAGGCATTTCAAAATCAGATAGAGGGCAAAGGCTTTTCACTGATTGAAGTGGTTTCCACCTGTCCTACCAACTGGGGTATGACACCGCAAAACGCACTCAAATGGTTGGAAGACAATATGTTGCCTTACTATCCGCTCGGGGTATATAAAGACAGAAGTGCCGATAAGGAGGAAACAAAATGAGTACAAAGCAGATACTGGTTTCCGGTTTCGGCGGACAGGGAATCTTGTTTGCCGGTAAATTTTTGGCATACAAAGGACTGATTGAAGACAAGCAGGTCAGCTGGTTGCCCTCATACGGTCCCGAAATGCGCGGTGGTACTGCAAGTTGCAGTATTATCATCAGCGATGAGCCGGTTGGCTCTCCCATTGTTGCCAAACCCGATGTTTTGGTGGCTATGAACTTGCCCTCACTGGACAAATTTGAAAACAGCGTTGTTCCCGGTGGTATCATTTTTGCAGACAGTACTTTGATTGACAGAAAAGTTCAAAGAGACGACGTAACCGTTTATTATGTACCCTCCACCGAACTTGCTTCCAAAGAGGGTCTTGGCAATCTTGCCAATATGATTATGGTCGGCAAACTGCTTGACGTGCTTGGCGAGTATGACGAAGCGGCTGTTACAGCGGCGCTCGGCAAAGTTGTTTCCGCTAAGAAAGCCAATATGTTTGAGGCAAACCAAAAAGCAATGCAAATCGGTGCCGATTGCAAATAGGAGGAACGCTTAAAATGGATATTAAGATTACAAAATCCGCTACTTTAAAAGAAAAGCCCGATAGTTCCACACTTGGATTTGGTAAGATTTTTACCGACCATATGTTTATGATGGATTATTCGGCAGATAAGGGTTGGTATGATGCCCGCATCGTACCCTTTGCTCCCATTCCGATTCATCCTGCTTCTACTGTGCTTCACTACGGTGCTGAGATTTTTGAGGGTCTGAAAGCATATCGTCGTGCAGACGGCAAGGTGCAGATGTTTCGACCGATGGAAAACATCCGCAGACTGAATCGTTCGGCAGAGCGTCTTTGTCTGCCTGAAATTCCTGAGGATATTGCATTTGAAGCATTGACTGCTTTTGTAAAATGTGAGCAGGAGTGGACTCCTTCGGCTGAGGGAACTTCCTTGTATCTGCGTCCTTTCCTGTATGGTAACGACGAGTCGTTGGGTGTACATACCGTACACAATGCCACTTTCGTAATCATTGCTTCTCCCGTTGGCAGTTATTATGCTGAGGGCATCAATCCCGTTAAGATTATGATTGAGGATGAAGATGTCAGAGCAGTACGCGGCGGTACAGGCTATGCAAAATGCGGTGGTAACTACGCAGCTTCCACACGTGCAGGTGAACGTGCATCCCAAAAGGGTTATTCGCAGGTACTGTGGCTGGATGGTGTAGAGAGAAAATACATTGAAGAAGTCGGCGCTATGAACGTTATGTTCTTAATCGGTGACGAGGTTGTAACCCCCATGCTTTCCGGCTCTATTCTGCCGGGTATTACCAGAATGTCTTGTCTGGAAGTACTCAGAAAAGAGGGTTACAAAGTCAGCGAAAGACTGCTGAGCATTGACGAACTCAATGAAGCAATGAAAAACGGCACTCTTAAGGAAGCTTGGGGTACCGGTACAGCCGCAGTTATTTCTCCCATCGGTGAGCTTTGCTACAAGGGTGAGAAATATACCGTTAACAACGGTGAGATCGGCACCTTGACCCAACATCTTTATGATACCTTAACCGGTATTCAGTGGGGCAAGGTAGAGGACGCTTTCGGCTGGATCTACGAAATCAACTAAAAATCCGAATTTTCGGTTGACAAAGTAAAAAAAGGGTGCTATAATCCTAAAATATAAACTATATATAAATGCAATGACGGAATTATTCCCGCTGATCTTAGCTTTAGAGAGTTGCCGGTTGGTGCAAGGCAATGCGAGTAAGTAAGGAAGTCTCACTCCTGAGCAGAACTGCTGAATTTGAGTAGGCGGTTACGGATTGCCCCGTTACCATGGCAAAGGGTTTGTTTGAACCCGAAAGAGTGACCGTAGTGATACGGTAAACAGGGTGGTACCGCGAAAGTTTTTTCGTCCCTGAGGTCATCAAGTGGCCTCAGGGATTTTTTAATGTATCTTGAAGGGAAGGATGATTGGATATGAAACACATCAGAATTGCTGATACGACACTTTGTCGTAAGGACGGAGCATTTGGCTTTAAAGAGAAAATCGAAATTGCAAGACAACTTGAAAAACTAAATGTAGATGTGATTGAACTACCGGAAATTGAAAACGTAAAAACGGATATCCTTTTCGTCCGTACCGTTTCTTCTTTTGTAAAGAAGGCAGTTTTGTCTGTTGCCGCAGGCAGCAGTAAAGAAAGTATCGAAAATGCGGTCGCGGCGCTCAGCAATGCTGCAAATGCGCGTATTCGTATTGAACTGCCGCTTTCTGCTGTGGGTATGGAATATATTGCGCACAAAAAACCGCAGGCGATGTTGGGATATATCTCCTCTTGCGTTGCTGAGGCAAAGAAGGCAGGCGTCGAAGTTGAATTTTGCGCATTGGATGCCACCAGAGCCGAGCCTGAGTTTTTGTGTCAGGCAATTGATGCGGCGGTTAAAGCAGGCGCTGCGCATATTTCGCTCATTGATAATGCGGCAGAAATGATGCCGGATGATTTTGCTGCCTTTGCGGCAAAGTTTGCGACAAGCACGGATGCCGATGTTGCAGTCGGATGTGAAGATAAAAACGGTATGGCGTGTGCCGCTGCCATTTTGGCGGTACGTGCAGGTATCGATAATGTAAAAACATCGGTAGCAGGCGGCGCTGTTGATTTGCTGACCTTTGCAGATATGATCAAAAACTGCGGAACAACCTATGGCTTTAGTTGCGGTATCCGTGTAACTGAACTGCATAGAGTGGTTAAGCAAATCTGCTGGATTGCACAAAACGTTAAAAATGAAAAGAGTGCCGTAACCGTTGCAAGTACGGATGAAAGCGGTATTCGTCTGGACAGTAAGGATGATCAGGCGGCGGTGATGACTGCAGTTAAAAAACTTGGCTATGATCTTTCCGAGGAGGATGCGGCAAAGGTATATGAGGAGTTTCTCAACGTTGCCGCCAATAAGAAAGATATGGGTGCCAAAGAACTCGAGGCTATCGTTGCCAGTGTTGCACTGCAGGTACCCGCTACCTATAAATTGGTGGACTATATCGTGAATAACGGTAACAACATTTCCACCAGTGCACAAATCACTTTAAGTAAAAATGATACCAAAATGCAAGGCATTTGTTTGGGTGACGGTCCGATTGACGCGGCATTTCTTGCCATTGATCAGATCATCGGTCACCATTATGAACTGGATGATTTCCAAATTCAGTCGGTTACCGAGGGTAAGGAAGCAATGGGCTCTGCTATTGTTAAACTGCGTTCGGGCGGCAAACTTTATTCCGGTAACGGTATTTCGACCGATATTATCGGCGCCAGTATCCGCGCTTATATCAATGCGGTCAACAAAATCGTCTATGAGGAGGCGTAAACTCAATGAAATTGTCTTTTTCCACAAGGGGATGGCATAACAATACATTTGAAGAATTTTGTGATATTGCGGTAGAACTCGGCTTTGGCGGTATTGAACTGCACAATATCAACAATCGTCTCTTCACCGACCGTGACGGCGCGTTTCACGACTATGCCGCGGCGGCAACACTGCGCCGTTTGTATGAGAAAAAACTGCAACTTCCTTGTATTGATTCTCTGTGTGATATTGCCGACGGCAGTATTGAGGAAACCACACTGGACGAAATTCGTCGTTGTATGAGTGTGGCTGCCAATCTGCACATTCCGTTTGTTCGCATCAAAGCGGTCAACGGGGAAGAAACTTCAATGGATGACATTGCAGCTCGTATTGCAAAGATTTTGCCCGAGGCTGAACAAAAGGGCATTACCATCTTGATTGAAACTTCCGGTTTGTTTGCAGATACTTCTTTGCTTCGCGAAATGCTTAACCGTTTTGCGTGTGACAATCTGGCGGCACTTTGGAATATGAACACCGCCTATTTCGGTTGCGGTGAATCTGCAGAAAAGATTATTCAGAATCTTGGTGCATACCTCAAACACGTTATTTTCTGTGACGGTGTTCGCAGTGGCGCAGAGGTGGAATATTGCCTTGCAGGTGAGGGAGAACTCCCCATCGGTGAAATGATGCTTGCACTTCGTTCTGTTAATTACGACGGATTTATTTCGCTTGTTTGGGATCCCAAGTGGTGCGAAGAACTGGACGATATGGAGATTATTTTCTCTCAATACGTCAACTTTATGAAACAGTTTAGTGACACCTCTAAAAATGAAAAGACCCTCTATTATAATCGTGCCCACACCGGTAAATTTGTATGGAAAAAGGATTTGCTGATTGATTTAACCTTTTCGCAGGTGCTGGACCGTATGGTTGAGGAGTTTCCCGACCAATATGCTTTTAAATATACAACACTGGATTATACCCGTACGTATAGTGAATTTCGTGACGATGTTGATACCTTTGCGCGTGCGCTGATTGATATGGGCGTTAAAGCAGGGCATCATGTTGCGGTATGGGCTTCCAACGTACCGCAGTGGTATATTGCCTTTTGGGCAACCGTTAAGATCGGTGCGGTTTTGGTTACGGTGAATACCGCTTATAAAATCTCCGAGATTGAGTATCTGCTGCGCCAATCCGATACCCACACCTTGATTCTTACCGAGGGTGGTAAGGATAATCATTACGGTGAAATTATTGCCAAACTGTGCCCCGAACTTGAAAACTGCAAAGCGGGTCAGCCTTTGCACGCCCGTCGTTTGCCGTTTTTAAGAAATGTTATTACCGTTGGCTTTAAGCAAAAAGGATGCATGACTTGGGAACAAGCGTGGATGCGTTCTTCACAGGTACCTGCCGAAGAAGTGTATCGAATGGCGGCAATGGTGGATAAGGACGATGTTTGCAATATGCAGTACACTTCCGGTACCACCGGTTTCCCCAAAGGCGTTATGCTGACGCATTATAACGTTGTTAACAACGGTAAATATATCGGCGACCATATGGATTTGTCGACGGCGGATAGAATGATGATTCAAGTTCCCATGTTCCATTGCTTTGGTATGGTGCTTACTATGACGGCATCTATGACACATGGTGCTTCCATCTATCCCATTCCGTATTTTTCGCCCAAGCCTGCACTTTCCTGTATTCATAATGAGCATATTACCTGCTTTAACGGTGTGCCCACTATGTTTATTGCAATGATGCAACACGAAGATTTTGCCAAGACCGATTTTTCGCATATCCGCATCGGTATTATGGCAGGTGCCAACTGTCCTGCTGATCTGATGAAAAAGGCGGCAAGACCCGATGTGATGAATATGAGAGAAATTGTTTCGGTTTACGGACAAACAGAAGCTTCTCCCGGTTGCACGATGAGCAGTTACTATGATTCTCTTGAAGTACGTACCGAAACGGTAGGAAGCGCCTTTGCCAACGTCGAATGTAAAATCATCGACCCTGAAACAGGGGAGGACTGTCCTGACGGTGTCAACGGTGAGTTTGTAGCCCGCGGCTATAACATTATGAAAGGGTATTATAAAATGCCTCAAGCGACTGCCGCCGCTATTGATAAAGACGGTTGGC
>JAZROO010000042.1:0-28485 GCA_045648705.1 Eubacteriales bacterium
GAGATGCCGGATTACTCTTACCAGAAATACGGTGAAAACGTAGCACCTTGGTCACTTTTGAGAGAAAAAATTGAGAAGATTGTAATTGGTGCCGGCGTTACCAAGATCGGTACTTATGCATTCTATAATTGCAGCAATTTGGCGGAAGTCGAGTTTGATGCAAATGCGACTCTCAAAGCTATTAATGAAGGAGCCTTTGGTTACACTGCCGCATTGAAGACTATTACCTTGCCTGCCTCTTTGGAGAGCATTGGTAAGTGTGGCTTCTACTTCTCCGGTCTGGAAACGGTTGCCTTTGAGGAAAATAGTAAATTGACCACGTTGGGCGATACAGTCTTTAGAAACTGTACGTCACTGACAAGTGTTTACATTCCTGACGGCGTTACCGGCATCGGATATGGTCTGTTCCACGCTTCCGAAAACGTAATCTCAAGCGTAGCAGGCGGATCCTTTGCACATACGTATATGCTGTCTAAAGGCTATGACTATATCACCAGAGCATAACTTAACAAAACTGTATGGTGCACCTGCGCTTTGCACTGGTGCACCATACAGCCGCAAATTATGTTTTTATATATCTAAATAGGAAGATATAATTTACGGCTGTAGACAAATTTAAAGAAAGCGAAAAGAATTACACTATGAAAATACAAACGTTGGTTGTTACAACCAAGCAAGAGGACTACTCGCTATTCCGTCGTATGAATATTCAAACGGATGCGATTATTGGAAATCAGTGCGATCGGAATGAAATTGAGGGATTTGAAGAAAACGGTTGCAGGGTGAAATGGCTTTCTTTACGGGAGCGCGGAGTGGGACTGAATCGCAATACCGTTATGATGCGAAGTGATGCGGATATTTGCATACTTGCGGATGACGATATGATTTTTCACGACGGCTATCCCAAAGTGGTGGCAGATCTGTTTGAGCAACATCCCGATGCAGATATGCTGATTTTCAATTTAGACGAAAAAGTACCCACACGGTTTAAAAACACCAAAGTTGTCAGCATCAACCATAGCAATTATGGTAAATACGGCGCGGCAAGACTGGCTTTTCGCAGAAAAAGCATACAGATGGCAGGGATTTCCTTTCACCTGATGTTCGGCGGCGGTACTGAGTATAGTAGCGGTGAGGACAGTATTTTTTTGTATGATTGTCTGAAGCATAAACTGAAAATCAAAGCCGTTCCCGTATCTATTGCATTGTTGCAGGAGGAAAGGGAATCGACCTGGTTTACCGGGTATAACGATAAGTATTTTTTTGACAAAGGCGTTTTGTACGCTATTTTGTACAAAAGAGCGGCAAGAATATTTGCTTTATATCACTGCCTACGGCAACGAAAACGATTTGCAAGCTATGGTTGGAAAAATGCTTTTTGCAAAATGTGTGAGGGCATCCGAAGCAATCGAAAGTAGTACAAATCAAAAAGAAATGGAGCTACCTATGCAATATGCAATTGTGTCAGTATTGATACCCAAAGAATATGAAGAAAAATTCCGCAGATTTACAAAAAATACGATGCAAGATGCAGCAAATGCGTTGCAGTGGAATATATACCGGGGGCTTTGCAGTAATTTAGGGGAAGAAATACCTCTATTTAATCTTTTGCCTTGCGACAGTTATCCACAGTATTATAAATATCCGTTTATTCCTTCTTTTCCTTTTGATAAAAAGGGTCAGAATCTTTCGTTTTGTAACGTAAAGGTAATTCGCAGTTTTTTTAGAGCCAAAGCGCTTGAAAAGGCGCTAAGGCATTGGTGCAAAGCAAGTGATGAGCCAAAAACACTTTTTGTTTACACCATTTCACAGCCGATATTGGCGGCGGTCAGCAGAGTGAAAAAAGAGTTTGGTAACATACACGTATGCGCTATTGTTGCAGACCTGCCTAATATGTCCAGTCTTTCTTCCAAAAAAAGTGTGCTGCACAGCGTTTTTACAAAAATCAAGGCAAACGATTCCTATTCTTTGTTGCCTTGTGTAAACTCGTTTGTGTTGCTGACAAAATATATGGCAGAATATATGCGCCTTTCTCAACCGTTTTGCGTAATGGAAGGAATAGCGCCCGAGCCAAATGAGGCTGAAGCAGCCACGCAAACCGGTGACGTTCAAACGATTCTTTATACCGGTACCCTGCACCGCAAGTTTGGTGTACTGCATTTGGTGGAGGCTTTTCAGAAGATAGCTGATCCAAACGTGCGGCTGGTGATTTGCGGTATCGGAGACAGCGAGGCGGAAATACGCAACGCAGCTATGATAGACAAGCGTATTGACTTTAAAGGACAGGTGCGTCGTGAACAAGTGCTCTCTCTTCAAAAGGACGCCGCTGTTTTAGTGAATCCAAGACTCGATAATGAAGAGTTTACCAAGTATTCCTTCCCCTCAAAAACGTTGGAGTATCTGGCTTCGGGTACGCCGGTCGTAGCATACAAGCTGGACGGTATTCCCGATGAATATGATCCGTTTATTTCTTATCCTAAGGATGATTCTGCCGAAACTTTGGCAGAAACGTTGCAAAAACTATGCCGCCTTTCCAAAGATGAGCGCAAGCAAATCGGTTTGGCAGCACAAGATTTTGTGCTGAAGGAGAAAAATCGTTACGTACAAACGAAAAAAATGCTTGATTTTGTACGAAATGCCGCTATGGCAGAGCAAAAATAACAGGAGACCTTTTTTGAATGCAAACCAATTATTTCATTGAAACTAAAAAGAAAGCGCCCTCGCAGATATTCTTTCAAATACTGCTGGCACTGGTTTGGACGCAGCACACCATCTGGCCGTATTTGATACAGGTAATTCGCAGAGTGCCGATTATAGGTCTGGTGTATAACTATATCCTGCCGGCACTGATTATAACGGCGGCACTGATGTCTTTACCGTATATATTTAAAAAAGCCAAAGCAAGCGATCTGCTGTTCTTTATCGGCTGTATATTATTGGTGGTATTTTCTTACGTGGTTTTCCCGGCGAACCAAATGTATATTGAGGAAAAACTGGGAAAAATATTCCTTTATACCCTGCCCATGTATTTTATGGGTATTAGTTGCACAGGGGAGGATTATAAGAAAACGCTGTTTTGGTCGTCACTGTGCGGTACTGTTGCGATGTTTGCCTATCAACTGATATTGTTTGGCAGAGGGGATTTGATCGGCGCATATAATATGGACGCCGCTTATAAGGTGTTGCCAAGCGTTATGTTTTTGGTTTCGTGGGCACTTGAAAAGCAGGGACTGCGCAACTGGCTGATTGCTGCCGGCGGCACACTTCTGGTATTAACCTACGGCACACGCGGACCGATGCTTGCAGTACTGATTTTTCTATGTATAGGTATTTATATTCGGGTGCTGCGTTCGCAAAAACGATACGTTCGTTTGATTTTTATTATTTCTGCTGCAATTATTATCATGCTGTTTTCCTCCCCGAGCATATCGGTATATATTTTTGAACGGCTGAGCAAATGGTTTGAAAGCATTGGCTTTAGTACCAGAATTTTTGACTTTATATTAGAGGGCGAATTGGCGGAAAGCACTGGCAGAGATATACTGCTCAGCAGTACGATCGCAGCTGTTGGACAAAGGCCGTTTTTGGGATACGGCATTATGGGTGACCGTGTCATACTGGGCGGTATCTATTGCCACAACATTTTCTGGGAATTTATGTGCGATTTCGGTGTGCTCCTTGGAAGCATCTTTTTGCTGTTGATCGTCGTTTTGATTTTCAGAGCTACCAAGGGCACCAAAAAAACCGAAAATTTATTCTTTGTATTGTCGCTTGTGATAATGGCTATCACCAAACTGTTTCTTTCCTATAGTTATATCATAGAGCCATACTTTTTCTTTATGTTAGGCGTTTGCGCCACTTCGGTGCGTGAAGCAAGATTGAAAAATACGGAGTTTGCAGTAGAATGAAGCTTTTAAAAAACCGCATAAAAAAACTGATTATTCAATATCGTAATCGGGGCAAAAGCGTAAAACTGGGACGTGGTTGCAATATAGCAAATCGCACCTACTTTGAAGGGCATAATTTTGTGGGCAGAGGGGCGGTTCTTGACGGGCATATCGGATACGGTTCCTATATTGGAGACCACTCAAAAATTTTTGGACGTATTGGCAGATATTGTTCCATTGCCGGTGCCGTAACCGTTGTAAACGGCGCACATCCGACAAGTGAGTTTGCCTCTACACATCCGGTATTTTTCTCAGATAAAAATTGCGTTGATTTGCATTACGGTGATCAAGTTAAATTTACGGAGTTTCACTATGCCGATAAACAAAACAAAATGGACGTTGTGATCGGTAATGACGTTTGGATCGGCTACGGTGCCACTTTGTTGGCCGGTGTAACGGTTGGCGACGGCGCCATCATAGCGGCAGGGGCTGTGGTTACAAAAGACGTGCCCCCCTATTCCATTGTGGGTGGTGTGCCGGCAAAGGTTATTCGCAAACGTTTTGCAGACGATCAAATGGATGCACTTATGCAAACAAAATGGTGGACACGTGATGAGCAGTGGATTTTAAGCCATTATGCTGACTTTGAAAACGTTGATCGTTTAATAGAAAGTTTGAAAAAAGAGAGTTAAAAGAGGATGCGAGTTTGTGATGTTGTTTTAAATTCTATATGGTATGACCCCAGAGTGCGCAAACAAATCAATGCTTATATTGAAAATGGGGTTGAGGTTGTCTGCGTCGGTTACAAGTGTAATCGCTATGATGAGGAAAAGGTCAGCAAAATTCCGTGCCCTGTGCATATTGTGGAGCCGGATGAGAGATTTGCGGGGCGGCAACGCTCACCCGTTAAAAAGGTACTCAGAGAAATTATCAAAAACAGGAAACTTCGTGATGCCGTCATTGCCTGCAAACCCGACGTAATTCACGCAAACGATCTGGATGCCCTGATTCCCTGTATGATGGCGGCGAAAAAACTGGGATGCCGTATTGTGTACGATTCTCACGAAATTTGCGTTGAAAATCATCAGATGAAGGGGATTTTCAAAAAGTATTATGCCTTTATGGAGAGGCGGGATGTCAGGAAAATCGACCGAATGATTTGCGTCAGCCACGTCGCTGCCGATTATTTTGTTCAAAAATACGGCATTAATGAGCCGTTGGTTGTGACCAACTGTTCTTTGCTGTCCGAACAGGTTTTGGCAAAGGATAAGTGCGAAGGATTCGAGGTGCTTAATCACGGTCAATACTATGGTGGGCGTGGATATGATATTATGGTGGAGGCTATTCCGCTTTTAAAGGAGTATCCCGACATCAAAATTGCCCTGCGTGGCTTTGGACAAATGGAGGAGATGCTGCGTACCCGTGCCAAAGAACTTGGGGATGAAAACGTACGATTTTACCCTCCGGTATTGGTACAGGAGTTGATTCCCGGTGCCTCTACTGCACACGTAGGCGTGGCGATTACCGAGGACACTTGTTTGAATTTTAAATTATCTGTTTCCAACAAGCTTTTTGAATATGCTTCGGCAGGTTTGCCGGTCATTATGTCGGATATTCCGGAGCATAGGTATCTTAACGAAAAATACAAATTTGGCGTGATATTGGAGCAAAATACGCCGCAATGTTTGGCAGATGCCATCATAAAACTTTATAGCGATAAAGATTTTTATAATGCTTGTGTTGCCGGTGCCAACCAATTGACTCGTGAGGTCAACTGGGAGAGTGAGTTTGCAAAACTAATAATAGTAGAGAGAAATCTTTGCGAATTTAACATATAGAGGAAAATAAGATGAATAATATTTTTACGTTGACATTAGGATATATAAAATCAAGAATTAACTCAATACTTTATACACCAGATACAAGACCTGAAAAATATGCCGGAAAAAAGAAGATTTCCTTTCAAGAGGCGAATGATTTTATTTATTCTCATCTTCAAAGCGATAGACCGTTTATGGTTGGAAGATATGGCTCAATTGAACTTCTTATTTCATATAAGCAAATTGTTCAGAATTGGGGTTATCTTGAAGAGTTTAAAGATCGAGAACTTCAAACATTTTGTAATAATGCAGGCTTTTTTCCAAAGAATCAAAAATTAGCTTCTAAATTTGGAAATTTGATGATAGAAAAAAGCGCACAGGCTGATTTGTTGGCTTTATATTATTCGACTATGGAGGAATATTTTATTAAGAACTATGCTCCACAGGCTACGTTGGTCAGAGGTAGGGGGATAGAGCCTTGGTATGTCGAAAATCCTTGGACTAGAGGTCTTGCAGGCAAAAAGGTTTTGGTGATTCATCCGTTTGAGTCTACTATCCTTAAACAATATAAAAAAAGAGATCTTTTGTTTCCTGGAACAAATATACTTCCTGAATTTGAATTAAAAACACTTAAAGCAGTTCAAACAATCGCTGGAGAAAAAGATGAAAGATTCAAGGATTGGTTTGAGGCACTTGATTATATGTATAATGAAGCGATGAAAATAGATTTTGATGTTGCTATTATAGGCTGTGGTGCTTATGGTTTCCCATTAGCAGCAATGCTTAAAGAAGCCGGGAAACAAGCAATTCATTTGGGTGGAGCCACTCAATATATTTTTGGAATAAAATCCAAAAGAGCAGATGTTGGGAATGCACTTATCACCGGACTGTATAATGACGCTTGGGTGCGTCCTTCTGATGATGAAAGACCCAAAAATTATAAAAGTGTTGAGGGTGGGTGTTACTGGTAAAATGGGACAAGTAAATGTTGCCAAAAAACTTGCAAATACAACCTTTGTATATTTTTTGGCAAATTTTTCAACAAAAATATTAAGCTTTTTGTTATTGCCATTATATACAAGTAAACTTTCACCGGAAGAATATGGTAGTGTTGATCTTGTATTCACCGTATCTCAATTTCTAATTCCGGTGGTATCACTTACCATATATGCTGCCGCTTTTAGATATCTAATAGATGCCAAAACATTTGAGGAAAAGCGAAGTATAATTAGTTGTTCTTTTTTAACCCTTTTATTTAGCAGTGTAATTGCTGTGGGTGTATCAATGATAGGTTATGGCGCCGTTGGTAATATTTATATTTTATTGGGTGGAATATATATAGTAACATCGGCGTGGTCAAATTATCTTCTACAGATGTATCGGGGTTTGCAACACAATAAAACGTATGCCTTTATGGGCGTAGCAAATGCCGCCATTCATATTGTATTAAATGTTGTGTTTATAGCGGGACTCAATATGGGGAGCATTTCTTTGCTGGTTTCACCAATTATTGGCTTTGTTATTACAACGGTGGTGTTGTTTTTATCTAATGGATTTTATAAAAACGTATCTTTAAGAAGTTTTGACCCAAAAACAATAAAAACCCTTCTGAAATACTCGCTGCCAATTATTCCAGAAAATATGATCTGGTGGTGTTTAAGTGGCTTTTCAAAGTTCTATCTTTCGTATGTACACGGTAGTGGTTTATTGGGCATATATTCAGTTGCAAATAAATTTTCGGATTTTCTTACATCGCTTTATAGTATTTTCCACCTAGCATGGACGGAGATTGCATATCAGTCATATAACGATAAAGGGAGAAATGAACTTTATAGCATAGCATATAACAAAATTCTTAGAGTTATGCTTTCTGTGGTGATGGTTTTAATTCCCCTTACCAGAGTTTGTGTTCCTGCGTTTTTGGATGAGGCATATATGCTTTCAATTAATTATATGCCTGTTCTCTATATCATGACATTTATTAACATTATATCAACCTTTTATGGTGCGGGATTCCAATGTGCCAAAAAAACCATGGGTGTTTTGATAGCTTCTTCTATAGGGGCAGGAACCAATATCTTGTTTTCTTTATTGTTGGTTTCGCATTTTAAGGTATGGGGAACGATAACGGCAATATTTTTGGCAAATATAGCATTGTTGATTTGCAAAAAAACGATGTCAAAACGTTTCTTTGAAATACAAGTCAACTATAAAAATTATTTCATTCTATTCCCTGTAGCAATATTTATGCTGGTATTCTATTTGGGCGGCATATGGACGAATGTTGCAAGTTGTATAGTGGCAATTTTAATTGCTGTGATCGTCAATTTAGATATAGTTAAAGGAATTTTGAATATTTTGAAAACCAAAACAATTAAAGGGAAGTAATTTTGGAGGAAATGGAAATATGGTAAACGTAATAGGACTTGGTTACATAGGACTGCCAACGGCTTTGATGTTGGCATCGCATGGGGTTGAAGTTGTCGGCACTGACTACAATGCGGAACTGGTTGCAACGCTGAATGCCGGTAAGACTACCTTTGAAGAAAAGGGGCTGGATGAACTGTTTGCTGCGGCAGTGGAAAAAGGCATCGTCTTTTCTACCGAATATGCGGTAACGGATACCTATATCGTGTCTGTTCCCACACCCTATGATGCATTCAGTAAAAAAATTGACTGTTGCTATGTCAATGCCGCCATTAAAACCGTAATGCAGGTGGCTCCCAAAGGTGCGACAGTGGTAATTGAAAGCACAGTTTCTCCCGGTACGATTGATAAATTTGTTCGTCCCGTGATTGAGGAAAATGGTTTTGTGATTGGTAAGGATATTCATCTGGTACACGCTCCCGAGCGCATTATCCCCGGTAATATGGTGTACGAACTGTTGCACAACAATCGCACCATTGGTGCAGATGATAAAGCCGTCGGTGAGAAAGTCAAAGAAGTGTATGCTTCTTTTTGCCAAGGCGAAATCGTTGTAACCGATATCAAGACGGCGGAAATGACCAAAGTGGTGGAAAACACTTTCCGTGCGGTCAACATTGCTTTTGCCAACGAACTTGCAAAGATTTGCCGTCATGACAATATGAATGTATATGAGATTATCAAAATCTGCAATATGCATCCTCGCGTTAATATTCTGCAACCCGGTCCGGGCGTTGGGGGACATTGTATTTCTGTTGACCCGTGGTTTTTGGTGGGTGACTATCCGTCACTGACAAAAGTGATCTGGGAATCCATGAAAATCAATGATTCCATGCCGGAGTTTGTGCTGGAGCGCATTCACACCATTATGAAAGAAAACGGTATGAGTGATGTTTCCCGTGTCGGTTTGTACGGACTGACCTATAAGGAGAACGTTGACGATTATCGTGAATCTCCCACGTTGCAACTTTTGGAATGTCAGAAAAAGCACCTTGCGGCACCGCTTAAGGTCTATGATCCTTTTATCACAAAGGATATCGTAGAAAACCAGTATCATGATCTGGATGCTTTTCTTGCGGATGTCGATTTGGTTGTAGTAATGGTTAAACACGACGAAATCAAACAAAATGCTGATAAGCTGGCAGGAAAAGTTGTGTTGGATTGTCAAAACGTTCTTGATTTGCCGGAAGTATATCACATTTAAATAGAAAACGCCGAGTGAAAGTGTGTTTCACTCGGCGTTTATTGTTTGGGTTTAGATAATGAAAATATCGTGGCTTGGGATGCCGAAGGCTTGGGCAGCGAGGGGTGTTTCTTGATCGCCTTCTTTTACGAGCAGTACCCCGCCGTATTTTTTAATAAGGGGGAGTAGCTGTTGGAGTTGGGATGCGTCTTTAGGGGCGCTGACTAAGGCTTTGCCGTTATAGTGGCGAAGCGCTGTTTCCAGTGCTGCAACATTTTCACTTTCAAAGCACAGCGGCAATGAAATCATCGATTGCAGATGGCAAATGATTTCTTTGTATACTTGCGCCTCGTTGATGCCGTCGGTACAAACGTTGAGTTTTAAAATTTCGGCGCCGTCGTCTTGCAGGTCCATGGCTTCATCAACAATGGCGTCAATATCACCGGCTGACAGTGCATCGGCAAAGTCTTGGTTATCGGAAGCGCAAAGGTTGCCGATCGAAACGTCATCTGTCAGCTCAAATACGCTATTGCCGGTTGCAATGCGCGTTTTGGGGGCAGTGTCCCGTGGGGTGAGGGCAAGGTTTGCGGTGGCTTGATGCAGTGCCGCAATATGTTCGGGGGTGGTGCCGCAACAACCGCCCACGATATTTATGCCGCCCCTCATCAGTTCGGTGACATCCGTTGCAAACTGCGCGGCATCAACGTCGTAGTGCGCTTTGCCGTCAACGGTGTGCGGCAGACCTGCATTGGGTTTTATAAGAATGGGCAGAGACGAACTTTTAAGCAATTTTTCGGCAACGCCCATAAGCTGTTTTGGACCAAAGGAACAGTTGGCGCCAAATGCATCTACGCCAAGCCCCTCCAAAATGGTTGCCATAGTTTCGGGACAGGCGCCCATCATCAGTCGGTCACCGCCACCGTAGGCGTTGGAAACGAGGATCGGCAGGGTACTGTTTTCCTTTGCCGCCAACACGGCGGCTTTGGTTTCATAACTGTCACTCATCGTTTCGATGATGATAAGGTCAACTCCGTTTGCCACACCAAGCCGCACCGTTTTGGCAAAGACCTCTACGGCTTTTTCAAAGCTCAGTTCTCCAAACGGCTCGAGCAGTTTTCCGGTGGGACCAATGTCCAGCGCGATGAATTTTTCTTGCGGTGCATTTGCCGCCGCACGTGCGGCCTTGGCATTCTTGGTGGCGGCACGGATAAGCACTTGTAAACGCTCTTCTTCCATTTTTAAGCAGTTTGCCCCAAAGGTATTGGTGGAAACGACGTTACTGCCTGCTTCATAGTAGGCTTTGTGTATGCTTTGGACAACTTGAGGGTGGCTGACGTTCCATTCCTCCGGTACTTCACCGCTTTGCAGACCGTTTGCCTGCAACATGGTGCCCATGCCTCCGTCAAGATATACCCGATTGGTTTTTAAAAATTCTCTAAAATCCATAAGGACCCGACTTTCTTTGTTTTTTTATCATTATATCATCAATTCACCAAAAATAAAAGCCTATTTTTGTGGTTGTAATAGCAGGGAAGTTGTGGTAAAATAAATTAAAACAGTTTAGGAGGTTATCTTATGAAGAAATGGGTCAAGTGGGTGTTGCTTGTTTTGATTTTGGTATTGTTATGCAGTTGCGCCCCTGCCACACCGGTGGAGCCGCTCGAGCCCGAGCAAACCGATAAACCGCTCCCAACCACGCCCAAGCCCGATGATGAGCCGACGGCGGATAATCTTCTTCTTGATAAAAACGCAAAGCCCAACGAAGAGTTGTTGCCGCGCGGTGTGGATTCCAAGGACACCTTGGTTAAAGAGTTGGATGAGCAAACGCTGATTATGTACTATGCGGCACAAAGTGACGCGTTTCATTATACAAACGGAAAAAACAAAATCAGTGAAAGCACGTGGCTGAAGCTTTTGGGAGAGAAATACGACATTTATCTGCGCGTCATTCGCAAAGATCCGCGCTCCTCTCTGGCGGCACAGCGTCTGGCAATGCTCAGCGGTGCGCAGCTGGATATTTTGTCGTTCACCCCGTCACAGTTGCCCCACGCTTTGTCGATGACGGCGGATGCCACTGACTTGCTTACTTCTCTTAAGGTAACCAATACCGATTATTTAAATCAAAGTATTTTAACTTACGGTGACAGCGGCAATCGCTTTTTCACCCCTGTCGGTGTGGCGGCAAACCTTTGGTATACGACGGGCGGATCCTCCAATCCGCGCTTGTTGGCGCAAAGCGGTATGTGGAATTTCAGAGCCTTTGCGGGTTTTGTGGCAGAACGCACGAAACTGGAGAACGACAAGGTTAAGGTTTACGGATATGAGGCACGTGACTTTGCCGACTTTTTGACGGCATTGGGCACCCCGATTGTTGGGTATGACACTCAGTTTGTCAGTGATATTGATGCCGCCAAAACCAATTTGCAGGCACTGCAAAAACTCAATATCGAAAACGGCCGTTATTATAACGGTCAGGCAAAAAGCAAGAACACGGCCCCTGCATTGACCGAGGGCACCCTTGCCATGCGTTACGGACAAACACCTTTTGTCGCAGAAGCGGACAATTATCCCTCATTTGACTGGGCACCCCTGCCTGCAGGCAAAGACCATGAAAAAGGCAAACTCAGCGCCTGCGCACCGATACTTGCACTGCCCAAGGAGGGCGGCAAAAACCGTGCCGCACTCTGCGCCGCGCTGTTGTGGAGCGCTCGATATGCCGATGCCAATCACGATATGTTGCGCTTTACCTATGGAATGAACTTTAAGAGTTGGAACGAATATTATCACGCCACCAACAAGCAACTTCAAGTTGTTTATACTGACGAAGAGAGTACTGCAAATCTCCGTCGTTTGCTGAGTGCCCCCACCTTTGAAGAGGATGATTATCAGGCACTCAAAGGCAGTGCAAAGCTCTACTGTATCAACGCCAATGAGCGTCTTGCCAATGACAGATAGAGAGTATATGGCACTCGCACTGGAACAGGCGCGCCTTGCATACGAGCTTGGAGAGGTGCCGGTGGGAGCTGTGATCGTGCAAAACGATAAAGTGATTGCCTGCGGTTACAACCGTCGGGAAATCGACAAAAATGCCCTGTCACACGCTGAACACATTGCCGTTGATAATGCTTGTAAAGCGCTTGGCGGTTGGCGGTTGCCAAACTGCACACTTTATGTAACGCTCGAGCCTTGCCTGATGTGCTCCGGTGCCATTGTGCACGCGCGGATCGATCGGGTGGTGTACGGTGTACGGGACGAAAAAAGCGGTGCGATGGGGTCGGTACTGAATGTAAACGACCTGCCGCTCAATCACAAGATTGAGATTACCGAAGGGGTATGCGCCGAGGAGTGCAAAAGCATTTTGCAACAATTTTTTAAAGAGTTGCGCGTCAGAAAACGCAACAAGAAAGAAGACTAGTATGGTATGTTGTTTTACCGGACACCGCAACCTCCCCTCCGCGTTTGTAGCAGAGATACGGGACAGACTGCTCAAAACCATTGGATTTTTGGCAGAGCGAGGGGTGAGTGAGTTTCGCGCAGGCGGAGCCCTCGGGTTTGATACCTTGGCGGCACTGGCGGTGCTTGAGATGAAAGAAAAATACCCCCATATTTCTCTGAAACTGATTTTGCCCTGCAAAGATCAGGACAAAGGCTGGAGCGAAGCGGACAAACGGGTCTATTATGAAATTATAGAACGTGCCGACGAGGTTGCCATCTTGTCGGAACACTATTATCGGGGTTGTATGTTTGTGCGCAACCGCGCCCTTGTGGACGGGAGCGACTACTGTGTCGCATTTCTCAGAGAACATAAAGGCGGCACACAAATGACCGTAAATTATGCACAAAGTAAACATCTGAAAATTATAAATCTGGGAGAGTGAGCAAAATGAATTATGTATTGATTGGTATGCCCACCAGCGGCAAAAGCACCGTCGGCGTAATGTTGGCAAAAGAAATTTGTTGCGACTTTTTGGATACCGACATTTTGTTGCAACGGATGCACAACAAGCAGATTCAGAAGATTCTTGATGAAGACGGTCTGGAGGCCTTTTACGAGGTGGAAGAATCGGCATTGCTCGCAGTAGACGTCGAAGAAACCGTTATCTCCACCGGCGGCAGCGCGGTGTACAGTAAGCGCGGTATGGAGCATATCTGCAAAGATGCCACGGTGATTTATCTTGAACTGCCCTTAGAGGAGGTTTATCAGCGCATTGAAAATCTCCATTCCAGAGGAATTGCCGGTCTTTCTCATAAACACTTTGCCAAGATTTATCTCGAGCGCAAAGCCTTGTATGAACACTATGCAGACATTACCATCAACGCCTCGGGACTGGATAAAGATCAGGTACTTAAGAAAATTCTCAAAGCAATTAAATAATAAAAATCCTGCAAATCATTGATTTGCAGGATTTTTTATGGGTGAGATTTATAAAAGTTTATCAAGTGCCGCAAGATGCTCCTCGGTGGTTGCCCAAGAGGTTGCAAAGCGCACCACGGTGTGCCCCTCGTCCAGCGGTTCCCAGATGCTGAAGGATACTTTGTCGGCAAGTTCTTTGATCTTTTGGTTTTCCAAAATCACAAATTGCTGATTGGTGGGGGAGTTCATAAAAAGTTTGTATCCCTTGCCCAAAAGCATCTTTTTAAGGCGCATTGCCATATCGATGGCGTGGGCGCTGATGGTAAAATACAGGTTGTCGGTAAACAGAGTGTCAAACTGTATGCCGAGCAGTCTGCCTTTGGCGGTCAGCGCACCGTTGCGCTTAACAATGGTGAGAAAATGGGGTGGCATATTGTTTTTGGTAAAGACCAGCGCCTCACCGCACAGGGCGCCGACCTTGGTGCCACCGATATAAAACACGTCGGTAAGTTTTGCAACGTCTGCAAGGGTAACGTCAGTGTTCGGTGCCATGAGTCCGTAGCCAAGGCGCGCACCGTCTAAAAAGAGCGGAATAGAATATTCATCGCAAACCGCGCGCAGATCTTGGAGCTCTTGTTTGGTATAGAGTGTGCCGTATTCGGTGGGATGGGAGATATACACCATGCCGGGAAATACCATATGTTCAAAGGTGCCGTCGGCATAAAAATTTTCAATAAAGGCTCTCACGTCGGAAGCGGCAAGTTTTCCGTCTTTGTGGGGGAGAGCGAGACATTTGTGCCCCGATGCTTCAATGGCGCCTGCTTCGTGGGCGTTGATGTGACCGGTGGCGGCGCAAAGCACACCGTCATAACTGCGGCAAAGCGCATCAATGGTGACTTTGTTGGTCTGAGTGCCGCCTTGCAAAAAGAAGATTTGCGCTTCGGGACACGCGCAGGCGGCACGGATTTTTTCTTTGGCGGCGGCGCAGTATTCGTCCTCACCGTAGCCTGCTTGGGAAATGAGATTCGTCTCAATAAATCGCTTTAGAATTTCGGGGTGAGCCCCTTGCATATAATCACAACTGAATGGTAACATAATTAACTCCTTAAATATAACTGTTGTCAAACGTGATGACGGTAAAACATTCGGGGTGGGTGCGGCGCAAAAGTGTGTCAAATTCGTCTTTAAATTCTGCCTTGCTCTTTTTGAAATCGGCAGGCAAAACCACGTCGAAAATCAAATTGGTGTGGGTCGGGCCCATTACCGCGCGGAAATCGTGCATGGTAAGGTCGGGATCGATTTCAATTAAGGTTTGTCTTACCAAACTTTCCAGTTCGATGAGCTTTGGATCGTTGAGAATAACGGGATCGATATGGATCACCGTTTCAATGCCCATATCCTGCCAGAAGTCCTTTTCAATGTTGTCCACCAGATCGTGACTTTGGAGCATATCCTCGTGGGCGGAAACCTCAGCGTGAAAGCTGATGAAGGTGCGCCCCGGTCCGTAGTTATGTACCACCAAATCGTGAATACCGAGAATGCCCTCATAGCTCATTGCCTTTTGATAAATATTTTGCACCAATTCTTGCTCGGGCGGTTGCCCTAAAAGCGGGTCAAGCGTTTCTTTGAGCAGTCCGATTGCCGAATAGAAAATAAATAAACTAACCAAAAGACCGATATATCCGTCAAGATTCAGATCGGTGATGGCGAAAATAACGGTACTGCAGAGTACCGCGAGGGTGGAAAGCACGTCGTTACGACTGTCGGCACTTGCCGCACCGAAGGTGGCGGAACCTGTGAGTTTTTGCAGTTTCTTAAAAAACAGGGAAAGCCACAACTTGCCCACAATGCCAAGCACCATAACCCCAATGCTCAGATAGGAAAAAACAAGACTTTCAGGGTGCAGAATCTGATTTATCGAGCCTTTGAACAGAGAAAAGCCGATCATCAGTACCAAAAATGCCATCATCAGTCCGCTGAGGTACTCCATTCGGCCGTGTCCGTACGGATGGTCGCGGTCAGGCTTTTTGGCGGCAAGTTTAAAGCCAAACAGGGTGATGATACTGCTGGCGGCATCGGTTAAATTGTTGGCGGCATCGGCTATAAGCGCAATGGAGCCGAACAGCAGTCCTGCCAGCGCCTTGGCGGCCGCCAAAAGCGCGTTGACGATAATGCCCACCACACCACCGAGTGTGCCGAGTTTGAGTCGTCTGTCGGCTTCGGAACGTTCTTTATTGTAAATAAACAATTTTAAAATCAGTGAAGTCACTTCCAACACTCCTTTAAAATATAGTAACATAATTTTTGGTAAAAGACAAGATGCGCCTTGACAAAATAAACGGGGACAGTTAAAATGTTAATTAGTTAATCATTAAATAGTTAACTTTTGGAGGCAATATGATCAAACAAGATAAAATACACAGTGCGGTCGGTCAGTTTTTACGACTGGACAGATTGCATCGTTGTGCAATCGAACGGCAGGTGGGAGAAATGGGACTGCACCGTTCTCAACATCGGCTGCTTATGTATCTCAACCGTACCCAAACCACGCCCTCTCAGGCGGAACTGGCGCGGTTTCTTGAAATCAGTCCGCCGGCGGTGACCGCCACGCTTAAGCGGCTCGAGGCGGAGGGGTATATCCGCAGGGAATGCTCTAAAGAGGATAGTAGAAACAATGTGATTCACATTACCGACAAGGGTCGTGACGTACTGTCCGATACGCGCTCTCGCTTTAGTGAGGTGGATCGCGCGATGCTGAGGGACCTGAGTGATGAGGATATAGAAATATTTTGCAGATTGACCGATCAGATGTATCGGAATCTTAAAAACTATGAAGAGGAGGGACGCGACCAATGAAAAGATGGTGGAAATATATTAAACCCTATTGGGTGTATTTTGTAGCAGGTCCGCTTTGCATGATCGTTGAAGTCGTAGGCGAAGTGCTGATGCCTAAATTTTTGTCTAAGATCGTAGACGAGCCGCACACGGCAGAAAATATCGGAAGCATCATCGGCATTGCACTGTTGATGGTGGTGTGTGCGCTGATAATGATGTTGGGCGGCATTGGTGGCGCTTACTTTGGAGGAAAGGCAAGTGTCAATTTTGGCGCCGACCTCAGACAAGACGTTTATGACAAGGTGCAAACCTTTTCCTTTACCAATATTGATAAGTTTACGACGGGATCACTTGTCACCCGTCTGACCAACGACATTATGCAGCTGCAAAACTTTATCAATATGTTGCTGCGCATGGCACTGCGTTCTCCCGGAATGCTCATCGGTGCGCTGATTATGGCGGTCAATATGAATGCCCGTCTTTCTTCGGTACTGGCAGTCACGATCCCTCTGCTTTTGATTACACAGGGGATTATCATCGGTGTCGGTTTTCCGCGCTTTTCCAAAATGCAGGATAAGATTGATGACCTCAACTCTACCGTGCAGGAAAACCTTGCTAATGTTCGTGTTGTCAAAAGCTTTGTGCGCGAGGATTATGAAAAAGACAAGTTCTCCAAAGCCAATGCCAACCTCAAGCGCAGCGGTATGCGCGCCATTGGCGTTATGATTTTAACCCATCCGTTTATGACGTTGTTTATGCAACTGACCACCGCCGCGGTGGTTTGGTTTGGCGGCAATCAGATTGTTGAGCAGTCGGGACTGAGCAGTGGTGAACTGGTCGCCTTTATCACCTATATCAATCAGATTTTGATGAGTCTGATGATGGTGAGTATGCTCTTTATCAATGCCTCCAGAGCACTTGCTTCCTCCAAGCGTATCCGCGAGGTACTGGATGAGAAGGTAGATATCACCGACGAAAATGCCGATCTCGAACAAATCGTCACCAAAGGTGAAATTGAGTTTAAAAACGTCACCTTCCGTTACTATAAAAACAGCCCCGGTGTCGTGCTGGACAATATTTCGCTTAAACTGAAAGCAGGGCAAACGGTGGGCATCATCGGCTCTACGGGTTGCGGTAAGAGCACACTGGTGAGCATGATTGCCAGACTGTATGACCCCGATGAAGGCGAAGTGTTGGTCGATGGCGTCAACGTTAAAGACTATTCTTTGCAAAATCTGCGCGGAGGCGTGGGTATGGTACTGCAAAAGAACGTTTTGTTCTCGGGTACCATTGAGGACAATTTGCGTTGGGGTGATGAAAATGCCACCCCCGAAACCTTGGCATCAGCGGCAGCGATGGCACAAGCAGATGCCTTTATCACTTCCTTTACCGACGGGTATCAGACGGTGTTGGGACAAGGCGGTGTTAACGTTTCGGGTGGACAAAAACAGCGTTTGTGCATCGCACGCGCGCTACTGAAAAATCCCAAAATTCTCATTCTTGACGACTCGACCAGTGCGGTCGACACCGCCACCGAAGCGCGCATCCGTGAAACCTTTGCAGGTGCGCTTGCCGATTCCACCAAAATCATCATTGCACAGCGCATCTCATCGGTGCAAGAGGCAGACGTCATCGTGGTAATGAGTGAGGGAAAAATCACCGGTATTGGCAACCACGAAGAATTGTTGCAAAGCAACGAGGAGTATAGAGAAATCTATCAATCCCAGACCGACAGAAAGGGGGCGGATACCGATGCCAAGAACGCTTGAACAACTGAAAGGGCAGTATCGTTCCACCCGTCATATGCAGATGGGCAGAGGCCCCGGGCGCGGTCCCGGCGGTCCGAGAGGTCCTCGCGGTCGGATGATGGGCAAAAAGGAAAAACCAAAGTATTCCAAAAATACGATTTTGCGACTGCTGAAATATCTTTCCCCCTTTAAATTCCGCTTGATCGCGGCAGTTTTCTGTATGTTTTGCACTACGTTTACTTCACTGGCAGGTTCCTATATGCTGCGCCCGATGATCAATTCCTTGGTAGAGGATAACGGCAAAACAGGGCAACAGCGCCTTGCTGTGCTTGCCTCGATGATCGGAATGCTCATCGGTATCTATCTGGTCGGCGTGGTGACAACCTATTTGCAGTCGCGCATTATGCTGGGCGTTTCCCAAAGCGCGATTGAGAAGATCCGCAACGATCTGTTTATGAAAATGCAAACCTTGCCCGTTCGGTTTTATGACACCGAAAACAACGGTGAGTTGATGAGCCGCTATACCAACGATATTGATAACATCGGTATGATGCTTGACCATACCATTATGAGTCTGATATCGGGTACAGTCACCCTTATTGGTACCTTTATTATGATGATTTACACAAATATTTGGCTGACGTTGATTACCGTCGCGGTGTTGCCGATCATTGTGAAAAGCGGTGCTTTTATTGCTTCCCGTTCGGCAAAATACCATTCGGCAGGGCAGGCATCACTTGGCTCGGTCAACGGCTATATTGAGGAAAGCGTCACAGGGCAAAAGGTTATCAAAGTATTCTGCCACGAGCAAGAATGCAAAGAGGAATTTGCGCTGCTCAATAACGATTTGCGCGAAACGCAGTTCAAAGCCAACTTCTTTGGCGGCATTATGGGTCCCGTAATGGGCAACACCTCGCAGGTCGCCTACGCGCTGACGGCAGGGGTTGGCGGTGTGCTTTGCGCTCTCGGCAAATTTGATATCGGCGGACTTGCCTTTTTCGTCAATTGTTCAAGACAGTTTGCCCGTCCCATTAACGAGCTTTCCATGAACTCCTCTGCCATCTTTTCCGCACTGGCAGGTGCCGAGCGCGTATTCAGCGTTATGGACAGAGAGCCCGAGGCTTCCGACGCGCCCGATGCGCTGAGCGGTGACGGCATCAAAGGCTTTGTCGCCTTTAAAGACGTTACTTTCGGATATAATCCCGACAAAACGGTACTGAAAAATATATCCCTATATGCAAAGCCGGGGCAAAAGATTGCCTTTGTCGGCTCGACGGGTGCAGGAAAAACAACGATTACCAATCTGCTCAACCGTTTTTATGATATCGAGCAGGGAAGCATTACCATCGACGGCAAAGATATCAAAGATTATAAGCGCACCGATCTGCGCCACAACATTGCCATGGTACTGCAGGACACCAATTTGTTCAGTGGTACCGTGATGGAAAACATTCGTTACGGCAGACTGGGTGCCACCGATGATGAAGTGATTGCCGCCGCCAAGACAGCCTCGGCGCACAGCTTTATTATGCGCCTTGCCGATGGCTACAACACCTGTCTTGAAAGCAACGGCGCCAATCTTTCTCAAGGACAGCGCCAACTGCTCAACATTGCCCGTGCCGCCCTTTCCAAAGCACCGATATTGGTACTCGACGAAGCAACCAGTTCGGTAGACACCCGTACCGAGCGCCACATCGAGCGCGGTATGGACCGCTTGATGAAAGACCGCACCACCTTTGTGATTGCCCACCGTCTTTCCACCGTGCGCAATTCCGATTTAATATTGGTGCTTGAGCAAGGGGAAATTATTGAGCGCGGCAACCACGACGAGTTACTTGCGCAAAAGGGCAGATACTACGAACTGTACACCGGTCAGAAAGAATTGGACTAATTGTAAACTTTTATAACTCTCTTGCCAAAAGGATATTTTTTTGGTATTATATTTTTAAAGTTTTCAAAGGAGCAAATGAATGAACGAAGAAAAAGAGTTTTTAACCGAACAAACCGATGAACTCATCGAAACTCCCGAGCAACCTGCAGAGGAAATCATCGAGCAAGAACAAGTAACAGAGGAATATTGCGAGGAAACTTGCGAGGAAACCGAGCAGGCGCTGTATGAGCAAGACCTGTTGGACGGGGAACCCGAAGAAGTTGAGCTAACCCCTGAGCAACTCAAAGATCGCGTAGACGAACTTGAAAAAAGCAACAAGCGCTTCCGCCTTGCAACAAAGATTCTGAGCATCAGCACCGGTGTGTGCGCCTTTTTGATGCTGGTATTTTTGGGCGGAATGATCGGCATATTGATGGCAGGCAAACAGACAGCAGACTTTACCGGTCTTGAGATCGGCAAATCTTATAAAGCCAACATCGACGTTGCGGATTACAGTGCGCTGACCTATAAAAACACCTATGCCGCACCCACCGAAGCAGATATCGATGCCAAGATTAAGCAAGACCTTACCGGCACCGATTATCTGAAAACCGTAGACGTTAAAGACGCTTTGGTGCTGGGTGACGTTACCAAAATTGATTTTGACGGCTATATTGATAATAAGATTTACGACAATGCCTGTGCCAAAGGCTATGAACTGGAACTGGGCAGTAACAAGTTTATCCCCGGTTTTGAGGATGGACTGGTCGGCAAAAAGGTCGGTGAAGACGTTACGTTGTATCTGACCTTCCCTGAGGATTACAGTGAGGAGTCCTTGCAAGGTAAAGACGTGCGCTTTGAGGTTAAGATTTTATCTGCTACCCGCAAAGAGTATGATGAACTGACCGATGCCATTGTCAAAGAAGTTACCAAAGATGCGCAAAAGACGGTGACCGCCTATAAAGATGCCATCTATAAAGAGCTCGACGAAACTGCCAAAAAAGAAGCCGAGAGCAACGCTCAAAATGAAATCTGGACCACCATTATCGAAGGCTCTACGCTGAAAAAATATCCGCAAAACATCTATGATCGTTTTGTTGCCCGTCTGGATAAGCAATTTTCTTCTTATTATTCTTCTTACGGGGTCAGCAATCTGGAAGGCTTTATGAAAGCCAACGGAATGGAACTGAAAGAGTACGTGGAAGGGCAGATCATTTATGAATATGCCATCTATACCATCGCCGCTGATCAGGGCATAACGATTGAAGACTCTGATTTTACTGCGATGCTTGCTCAAAACGGTGTTACCACCAAAGAGCAACTGGCGCAAAAAGCGGGTCTGGAAACTTGGGAACTGGAAAGCAATATGCTGTATGAAAAGGTTACCAAATTTCTTTATGAAAACGCCACCGCAAAATAAAATATTTTAAAAGGGTACACCAACAAGGTGTACCCTTTCTTTTATGCTTGACATTATATATAAAAACGAATACAATAAAAATAAGAAATGATTGCTCGGAGGAAAAGAAAATGATAAAAAACTTTAAAAGAGTATTTGCCGCTTTGCTGGTGGCACTTCTTTTGGTAACGCAAATGCCTGCGGTATTTGCGCAAACATCGCAGTTTCATATTACTTCTGATGCGATAGAAAATCCGCTGTATTATAATCTGCCGCAATCTGATGAGGCACCTATAAGTTCTGATGCGGATCTGCCCGAATCCGAAAAATATGTTACCGATAATGCGGCGGCGGCAGACTTTATTCGCACCCAACTTAAAAATCGTAAGCCGCAGTTTTTGCTTCATTTTGAAGTACCTAAAAAGGCAAGCAATGACGAACTGAATCAAATCATCTGGGATCTTTTGGATCTTGCTATCGGTGAAACCGACAAGGCGGATGAGGGCGACTACTTGCGCTTCTGCTATAAGGAAAAAGCTTTCGATGCAGAGGGCGGCTATATTGGAAATAAGACGCAACTTGATATTACCTATAAGATGGGCTATTTCACCACCTTTGAGCAAGAGCAAGAGCTGACTGCCAAAATCAAAGAGGTGATCGACGGTTTTGGTTTTACTGCGCAAACCACCGAATATAAAAAAGCCAGAACCATTCACGACTATATTTCCGATAACATTACATACGATTATGAAAATCTGGAAGATAAAACCTATCTTTTGAAATTCTCTGCATATGCCGCACTGATTCACAAAACGGCAGTATGCGAAGGTTATGCAACTCTCTACTATCGTATGCTCAAAGAAGCGGGGATGGACGCGCGCGTTATTACCGGCTTTGGCGGCAAAAATGTACCGCAAGCACCGGTTGGCGAAAAAGATGCAAATCACGCGTGGAATATTGTGAAAGTGGGCAAAATGTATTACTACGTTGATACCACTTGGGATGCAGAACGTCACGACTGTGAGTTTTTCCTGAAAGGCGAAAAGGACTTTCCGGAACACAAAAAGATGATATATTATGATATGCCGGATTTCAAAAAAGCTTATCGGGTTTCCGAGAATGCAATTCCCTGTGAATACGGCACTCAGTGGGTAAAGGTTAGCAAAAAGCAACATGCGCTGGTTTGCAAAAACTGCGGCACCTTTGGTAAAAAATATAACCATAAGCCCAACAATGCAGGTATCTGCACCGACTGCGGATATGATACGGGCAACCGCCCCGTTGTCACTCCTCCAAAACCTGCGAAACCCACCAATCCCTTTACCGACGTTAAGAAAAGTGACTATTATTATGACTCTGTTCTTTGGGCGGTGGAAAATAACGTGACTGCAGGTCTCAGCAAGAACAATTTTGGCCCCGGTGCTTATTGCACACGCGGTCAGGTAGTTACATTCTTGTGGCGCGCGGCAGGACAACCCAAAGTCAAAAATAAAAACAATCCGTTTACCGACGTTGGCAGTAATCAATTTTATTATACTGCGGTGTTGTGGGCAGTGGAAAAAGGCATCACCTCCGGTATCACCAAAACCTCCTTTGCACCGAACGCCACCTGCTCACGCGGACAGATTGTGGCATTCCTTTACCGTTTTGCAGGCAGTCCCAAAGTAAGTGTAAAAAATCCGTTTGGCGACGTCAGCTCCAAACAGTACTATTATAAACCTGTACTCTGGGCGGTTAAAAACGGTATTACCTCGGGTATCTCCCCAACCTCTTTTGCACCGAATGCTACCTGCACTCGTGCACAGGTCGTTTCATTCCTTTATCGTCATATAAAGTAATTACAGGCAAAATAAAAGAGCTCGTTTGAATTCAAATTCAAACGAGCTCTTGTCTATTTGTGAGTTATGCGGGCAGTTCTTCGTCCGGAAATTCCTCAGCATATTTGTAGTTCATACGTCTGAGTTTCAAAATTCCCTTTTTGTCCAGCACGTACAGAGTGGTAGCAATGGCGCCCAGAACTGCCAAAACACCGATGATGATGCTGATAATGGTGATGGTATCTTTTTTCATATCAAGCCCGCCTTCCTTTAAAAATTAACCTTATATATTTAGTATATCAATGTTTTTTCCAATTTTCAATGTTTTAACGGTAAAAAATTAAAAATTTCCGATTTTTTTATTTTTCGGGACGGATAATGAATTTAAACATAGCAATAAAATATAAAATTTCTTCCAACAGATGACCGCTGAGAATTTGCGCGCTTGTGCCCAGATTCATTAAATTCATCACAAAATGCCCTGCGGCACTGATTACGGCAATAACGATAATTGCCATCATAAACTTCATGCCCTGAATGCACCAAACGTATCCATTGTCCCCTTTTTGTTTCCACACCCAAAGTTTGCAGATCAGAAAATAGGGCAGTGCCCAAAGCAAAAAGGTGCAGGGCGTACGAAAGGTTTGCAAAACGGGATGCAGATTATAGATAATATTATCCAGCACCCATCGCCACACTTCACCCACCAATACCACGATAAGATAACGGGTAATCTCCGCGCGGTGAGATGCGATATAGTCCAGCAGTCTGTCCTCTCGTTGCCAGTTTGATTTATTTTTCTGCTTGTTTTTTGCCATGATAAACCACTCCTGTGCTTTCATTATTTTAAAGTATAACATGAACAGACTTGCTTTGCAATAAATATCGTGGTAGAATATAAAAAGAATATGTATGAATTGAGTGTAAACAATGAAAAGAAAAGTTTTGGCAATGCTCGTGGCGGTGTGTCTGCTGCTCTCGCTTTGCAGTTGCGGCAACAGAGCGCATCGCTATACTGTCAGCGGTACTTTTGATGCTATCATTGAGGTGATCTGTTATACCTCTGCCGCCGATGCGCAAAAATTCGGCGCCAAAGCAGAGCAAATGCTTACGGAATATCACAAACTGTTTGATTCGTATCATTGTTGGGCAGGGGTCAATAATATCTGCTCCCTCAACGAAAGCGGTGGGCAGTGGGTGGAAATATCCAAGGAGCTTCAAGACCTGCTTTATTTTGGCAAAGAGGTTTATGAGCAGACTGACGGTGTTGTCAATCTGATGGGCGGCGCGGTCAGCTTACTTTGGAAGGAAACCGAGGTTCCCCCTGCGCAAGACAAGATTGCACAAGCTTTGGGGCATATTGATATAAACGCTCTGGAAATCAAAAACGGAAAAGCGCGCATCACAGATGCCGCGGCACGTATTGACGTTGGCGCATTTGCTAAGGGATATGCACTGCAAAAGGTGGCAGACAGGCTGAAAAGCCAAGGCTTTGTCGGTATCATCAGTGCCGTTTCCTCGGTGGTTGCGGTGGGCGATAAAAACGGAAGCCCTTTCAGCGTGGGCTTGATGGGCGCAGACGGTGGCATTGCCAAAAGTATTGAACTGGCTGAGAAAAAGGCGCTTTCCACCAGCGGCATTGACCAAAGATATTTTACCTATGAGGGAAAGCGGTATCATCATATCATTGACCTTTCCACAGGCTATCCTGCCGAAAACGGTGTGCGGCAGGCAAGTGTACTGCACACTGATGCAGGTTGGGCGGACGCCCTGTCTACCGCCGCACTCATTACGGGGGAAGACTCAGCCGATACTATCATCTACACAACGGAGGAATAACTATGTATCCAAACCGCGTATATGCAAAAATCGATTTGGGCGCTATTTGCGACAATGTTGCCGCAGTCAAGTCCGCGGTCGGCCAGGATGTTGCCGTGTATGCCGTTATCAAAGCCAACGCGTACGGTCACGGTGCATTGCAGGTGGCAAACGCGCTGAAAAACGAGGTAACGGGTTTTTGCGTTGCAACAGCGGAGGAAGCGCTTTCGCTTCGTCAGGCGGCAATTGACAATCCGATCTTGATTTTGGGTTATATTTTTCCCGACAGTTCACGCGCGCTCATTGAGCAAGACGTAACGCTGACGGTATTTGACTATGAAACGGCGGAGAATTTGTCCGCCTTGGCAAAAAAACTGGGTAAAACCGTGAAAGTACATATCAAGGTAGATACCGGAATGGGCCGCATCGGCTTTTTGCCCGATGAGCAGAGTGTGGCGGAAATCAAACGTATTGCCGCATTGCCCAACCTTAAAATTGAAGGATTGTTTTCGCATTTCGCCACTGCCGATGAGCAGGATAAAGCCTTTGCGCAACAGCAAATGAAGTTGTTTTCGGATTTTGCGGACACACTTGCGGCAGAGGGCATAGAAATCCCGATGCGCCATATGTCCAATTCCGCCGCCATTATCGATTTGCCCGAGGCAAAATTCAATATGGTGCGTCTTGGCATTGCAACCTATGGGTTGTATCCTTCTGCCGAGGTAGAGCGCAGTTCTGTTAAACTGACCCCTGCGATGAGTCTGCACGCGTTTGTTACGTTTGTAAAAACCGTGCCGGCAGGCACCGCCATCAGCTACGGCTCCACCTTTGTGACCGAGCGTGAAACCGTGGTTGCCACCGTACCCATCGGGTATGCAGACGGTTATCCGCGTTCTCTTTCGGGATGCGGCTATATGATGGTGCACGGCAAAAAGGCGGCGGTGCTCGGAAGAGTGTGCATGGATCAGCTGATGCTGGACGTAACGGATATTCCCGACGTTCAACGTGGGGACGAGGTGATTGTAATGGGGCAGGGAGTGGACACGGAAACCGTGGCAACCCTGTCGGGCAGACTGCACTATGAACTCATTTGTGACATCGGAGTTCGTGTACCACGTGTTTATGTAAGGTAATAAGAGTCGAACTATCACGCCTGACACCACATAATTTTTCGTCCGACTTCGTCTTGTCGTTTGTAATACGGCAGTATTACTGCACTCCTCGACTTTGACGGAACAAAAAATTCTGAAGCTGTCAGGTCGAAGAGTTTGGCGCGAGAGCCTTTTTTCGAAAGGCGAAGTGTGGTGTTTGTAGTAAAGCTGACGCTTTACAAAAACGAACACAAGCAAGGCAGAAAAAGGAATTGCGCCAAACCGTAATAGGTTCGAGTCTTATCACCTTAACCAAAAAATAGAAAAAAATAGTAAAAAAGGTGGACAATCTCTTTTTTATATGATATAATCATCGGTGATATTGGAGCAGTGCGCTCCAATATCACATTATTTTTTGTAAATTATATTTTATGGAGGTATATACCAGTGAGCAAAAAGTTTGTTTATTTGTTCAAAGAAGGCGATGCCAGCATGCGTGAACTGCTGGGCGGTAAAGGCGCAAACCTCGCAGAAATGACCAAGATGGGTCTTCCTGTTCCTCAAGGTTTCACCGTTTCCACCGAAGCCTGTACTCAATACTATGAAGACGGCAGAAAGATCAACGATGATATTCAAGCCGAAATCATGGAAAACATCGACAAGATGGAAGAAATCACCGGCAAAAAGTTTGGTGATAAAGAAAATCCCTTGCTTGTTTCCGTTCGTTCCGGTGCCCGTGCTTCTATGCCCGGTATGATGGATACCATTCTTAACCTCGGTCTGAACGAGGAAGTTGTTGCAGTTATGTCCGCTAAGAGCGGCAATCCCCGTTGGGCTTGGGACTGCTACAGAAGATTTATTCAAATGTACTCCGACGTTGTTATGGAAGTCGGCAAAAAGTACTTTGAAGAACTCATCGACAAGATGAAAGAAGAAAAAGGCGTAACTTTGGACGTTGAGCTTACCGCAGAAGACCTGAAGGTTCTCGCCGGTCAGTTCAAAGAAGAATACAAAAACAAAATCGGTAAAGACTTCCCCACTGATCCTAAGGAACAGTTGATGGGTGCTGTTGAAGCCGTATTCCGTTCTTGGGACAATCCGCGTGCAAACGTTTATCGTCGCGATAACGACATTCCTTATTCTTGGGGTACTGCCGTTAACGTTCAGATGATGGCTTTCGGTAACATGGGTGATAACTGTGGTACCGGTGTTGCCTTTACCCGTGACCCCGCTACCGGCGATAAGGGTCTGATGGGTGAGTTCCTTGTAAACGCTCAGGGTGAAGACGTTGTTGCAGGTGTTCGTACTCCCATGCCCATCGCTGAGATGGCAGACAAATTCCCCGAGGCATTCAAGCACTTCAACGAAGTTTGCGCTATCCTCGAGGATCACTACAGAGATATGCAGGATATGGAGTTCACCATCGAAGAAGGCAAACTCTATATGCTCCAGACCAGAAATGGTAAGAGAACCGCTAAGGCTGCTCTGAAGATCGCTTGTGATCTGGTTGCCGAGGGTATGATCGACGAGAAGCAGGCTGTTGCTATGATCGATCCCAGAAACCTCGACACTTTGCTCCATCCCCAATTCGATGCTAAGGCTCTGAAAGCTGCTACTCCTGCAGGTAAGGGTCTGGGCGCTTCTCCCGGTGCTGCTTGCGGTAAAGTTGTATTTACTGCAGAAGATGCTGAAATCTGGAACGCCAGGGGCGAGAAGGTTATCCTCGTTCGTTTGGAGACCTCTCCTGAAGATATCACCGGTATGAAGGCTTCTCAGGGTATCCTGACCGTTCGTGGCGGTATGACCTCTCACGCAGCTGTTGTTGCTCGTGGTATGGGTACCTGCTGTGTTTCCGGTTGCGGCGAATTCAACATGGATGAAGAAAACAAGAAGTTTACTTTGGCCGGTAAGACCTACGTTGAGGGTGATTTCATCTCCATCGACGGTTCCACCGGTAATATCTACGATGGTATCATCCCCACCGTTGATGCTGAGATCGCAGGTGAGTTCGGCAGAATCATGGAGTGGGCAGACGAGTTTAGAACCCTTAAGGTTCGCACCAATGCTGACACTCCTGCAGACGCTAAGAAGGCTCGCGAGCTTGGTGCTGAGGGTATCGGTCTTTGCCGTACCGAGCACATGTTCTTCGAGGCTGAGCGTATTGCTGCATTCCGTGAGATGATCTGCTCCGATACCGTTGAGGCTCGTGAGGCAGCTCTCGAAAAGATTCTTCCCTATC
>JAZROO010000043.1:0-2676 GCA_045648705.1 Eubacteriales bacterium
TCCCACATTGGGCACGGAATAGACAATAACGTCCTTATCATCGATTTTCTTGTCTTTATTGGTGTCCTCGCGGAAGTCGCTTTTCAGTAAAATGGTCAGTTTGCCCGTAGAAATGTCCAGATCAAACCGTTCGACTTCTTCTTTAGAAAAATATGCTAAGTAGTCGGAATACGGTTTTTCTTCCGCTCTTCCAAGACCACCGCCCATAAACATCACGGTAATGAGCACCAACAATAACGGAATACCGATAAACAACCCGAGATTCCGTATTAATTTACTACGATCATTGTTATTTGATTCCAAGGGGTCTCACTCCTTTTCGTGAGTATAAATTTCTGGTTTTAATACACCAATATAAGGAATATTGCGATACTTTTCAGCATAATCCAATCCATAGCCCACAATAAACTTGTCCGGTACAGATGCGCCGATATAATCAGCAACAACATTTACGCGACGGCGCTCCGGTTTATCCAAGAAAGTGCAAAGACGGATACTGGAAGGATTTCGAGCAGATAGCGTTTTGAGCAAAAAGGACAGCGTCACACCAGAGTCCAGAATATCCTCTACTACCAACAAATCTTTTCCGGTTAAGGAAGCATCCAAATCTTTAAGGATGCGCACCTCGCCGGAGGTGGACGTTCCGCTACCGTAGCTAGAGACAGAAAGAAAATCAATCGAACACGGTATCGTAATTTCCCTCATAAGATCCGCCATAAACATTAAAGAACCTTTGAGAACACTGACCAGTACCAGGTTTTTCCCTTCGTAATCCTTGCTGATCTGTTGTCCCATTCGTTTGACGATGTTAGCAATTTGTTCTTCTGTGAATAAGATTTCCTCGATATCATCAAAAATCGTTGCCATTTTTTACTCCTCCGCTTTTTTTAACATCAACACCCATTGTGTTTGCTTTGTAATTTTTACACGCTCGTCACAACCAAAGCCAACAACCAAAACGATTCCTTCCTCATCGCAAAGAATCGGGATGAACTGTCGCTCGTTGACGGCAACTGCTTGTTCATTAAAGAGTTTTTTCAATGTTTTGCCGCACTTTCGGTCGGACGGATGAAAGGCATCACCGCTTTTTCTATTTCGTAAAACCAGATTGCCCTTTATCATATCATAACTGCAGGCGCTTTTTAATAACAATTTGTGAATATTTGTTTCTTTTTCAAATTCATCTCTGGAGACGATTGTTAAGCGATACTCTTGTCCGAAAAGGTACACAGATTCGTCGGGGACAATCGGTATTTCATTCGATTCAAGTATGACTTTGTCATAAGAGCATTTCTGAAAAGAGATGGTTTCTTCTCCGATAATCAAGCGAAAACCACCGGGAAGGGTAATCGTTCCTCCTGTATTCAAATGTTGTTCCATATAAAAAATATGGTGTTCTTCCACGGCAATGGAATGCTTGTGACATAATCGATGTAAGACTTCACGGCAAATTACCGAATCAATCTGTAATAACGGTGTCTTAAGATAGACATTGCTGTTATCGGTGTGCATGTGTTCCAGACAAATAGCCACTTGTTCTCCCAAATATCGATCTATTTCACGACAGTGAGACACAACGCGCAACAACGAACGAGTAACCGCCGGATTCAACTGTTTCATCGAAGGCAGAATCTCGTGGCGCACGCGATTACGAGAATAGGAAACGTCAGCATTGGTACTGTCATTAACAAAACCCAGTTGGTTATTCTGGCAGTAGGCTTCGATATCTTTCCTTGTACAATCCAGTAATGGCCGAATGATGATCCCTCTTTTTGGAGGGATACCTGTTAAACCGTGTAGCCCGCAACCACGGCAAAGATGCAATAACAGCGTTTCCGCATTATCGTCGGCATTATGAGCAGTAGCAATACGGGCGCAGGGATATTGATCTGCCACTTCGGAAAAGGTTTGATAACGAAGTTGTCGCCCCATCTCTTCAATTCCGCAGTTGGCCTCTTTAGCCATTTGGCGCACATCATAGATATAGGCATGAAACGGAATAGTTAATTGTTGACATACATTTTCAGCAAATACGCGATCGCGCAAAGATTCTTCCCCGCGGAGCTGATGATCAATATGTACTGCTACGATTTCTGAAACGGACAACTCTTCTTTTAGCGTTGTTAGCACATGAAGTAAAGTAACCGAATCGGCTCCACCGGACAACCCTACCACCACAACACAGTTAGGAGGAAGCATATCTTCGCGCTGAATCGTATGTAGCACTGTTTCAGTCAACAACATAGTTCCGTTCATCCCTCGCTTCGGTGAATCTCTAACGATGTAAACAACGTAAATTCTCCTTGGAATGCCAACTTGACTGTACCCAATTCACCGTGGCGGTTTTTCGCTACAATCACTTCAGATGTTCCCGTTTCAACAGAGGTGGGATCAGCTTTTTCATTTTTGTAATACTCTTCGCGATACAGGAACAATACTTGATCGGCATCTTGTTCGATAGAACCGGATTCACGAAGGTCCGCAAGAGCAGGCCGGTGATTGGATTGTTTTTCGGTTGTACGGGCCAACTGTGCACACACCATAACCGGAACATTCAATTCCTTGGCCATGATTTTTAAATTTCTGGTGATTTCGGAAACCTCTTGTACGCGGTTGTCCGTTTTTTTCGCGGAATGCATCAACTGCAGATAGTCAATCACCACAAAATCAACATGT
>JAZROO010000044.1:0-1990 GCA_045648705.1 Eubacteriales bacterium
TATGCACGGCTTCATCCATTGCCTTAATATCGTAAAGAAAGGTGTCCGTATAGGGAATGACCTTGTTAAGATTTTCTTGGGAAACGAAACCGCAGGTATCCACAGCTGTATGGATCCCCTCTTTCTTGAGCATTTTCAACAATTCTGCGCAAAAATCCGCCTGCATCAAGCATTCACCGCCTGAAAGGGTTACGCCGCCACCGCTTGTATCGTAAAAGTCCTTATCCTCTAAAAGCTTGGGTAATATTTCTTCGACCGTCACTTCTTTGCCATATAAGACTTTTGCTTCGCCCAGGCATCCTTCGGTGGTAAAGCCCTCTTTTTGGCATTCCCCGCAGCCGATGCACTTATTTTTATAAAAGGCAATCTGCGGCTTAAAAGAGATACCTTCCGGATTATGACACCACAGGCATTTCAGCGGACAGCCCTTAAAAAACACTGTCATTCTGATTCCGTCTCCGTCGTGTACGGCAAATCTTTTAATGTCAGAAATCATTGCCTTCATTGTATATTCTCCGCCCTTAAAATATAAGCATCCTGTTCTTTTTTGCTCATATTGTTCCAAAGTGTATTCCACCCGCAAACTCTTACCTGTAGGTTTTTATACTTTTCAGGATTTTTCTGAGCATCGCGCAAGGTTTCTATGTTGAGAATATTAAATTGTATTGACTGCCCGCCTTTTTTAAGATAGGTCATAAGGACACCTTTTAACACCGATAATCCCTCTTCGCCCGTTACTGCGCTTGGGTGAAGCATAACATCCAAACAAAAGGATTCATGGTAATCAGACGGCGAAAGCTTTGTTGCAGATACTATGAGCGCTGTAACACCGTTTTTATCCATCCCAGGAACGGCGCTTGCATTTTTGGAAAGTTCTTCGCCCGCAAGTCTTCCGTCAGGCAACGCACCTGTTTTTTCGCCCTGTCTTACAAATGCACGAGCAGAATGGAAAATCGCCTTATAAACACCGCCTCTGCTATTGGGAACATTGTTCACCTTGTTTGCAAAATAGCTTGCCATTGCACTTGCATAAGTATCGGCAACAGTATCGTTATTACCGTATTTATGCGGTGATTTTTTTACCTTTGCTTGCAGTAATTCATACCCATGCCAATTATTTTTCAAAACCTTTGCAAATTCGGTTAAAGAGATCTCTTTTTTATCAAAAACAAATTCCTTGACCGCCATCAAACTATCAACAGCACTTGCAAAGCCACAGTTCAGCATGGCGTTGTTGTTGAATTTGACACCGCCGCCATAGCCATCTTTTCCGTTTTTAAGACTGGTTTCGATCGTTGCCGAATACATAGAAGACGGATTTACAAAGCTGAGAAACCGTTCGGCATCGTTTGTGATCTTCATACTTTGCTCAATAAGATATTCCCATTGTTTCAGGAAGGCGAAATAGAAGTCTTCAAAGGAGGCCATTCGAGAAACATCGCCCGTGTTAACACCAACTTGTTTATTTAGCCCATTGTCGAAGCCATTCGTAAATACGTATTCTACTGCTTTGGCGGCATTCACATAGCCGGAAGAGGAAGAAACTTCGTTTGCTCTGACACCCGTTTCGTAGCAACCTCTAATATCGTAGTTGAGTGCTTCTTCGTATGTTGCACCGTATCCCATAATCGCTTTGATCATTGCTGGTTCACAGCAAAATACAATGCTTGCATTTTTGCGCCGCACCATGTCAAAAGCCTTATTTAAAATGCGATCGGGAATGTTCACATTGATTTTTAACTGTATTTTGGGGTTGTAGATTTCAAGTTTGTCATATACATCCAGTATCTCATAAGACAGCTCATTATATTTCGTACTGCCGTCCAGGTTTGTACCTCCCATATAAAACGGCTGCCCCCAATAGTTTCCTATTGCCGACCATTGCATTAAAAAGTAGGATAAATAGTTTCGTATGTCCTCTTCAGTGCATATGCCGGAATCAAGATCGTTTTTATAAAACGCATATAGAGACTGATCCAGCCCGTTTCCT
>JAZROO010000045.1:0-8440 GCA_045648705.1 Eubacteriales bacterium
CATCAGCATTTCGTAATTATTTTCTTTTAGGATTTCAGGTGTCAGCCGTCCCAGTGCCAAAGCACCGCGATCATCACCGCCAATGTCGAGCACAAAGTGTCCAAACGAGGCATCCACAATGTTATACAGTTGCGGCGGCAAAGCGGGAATGTCCACATTGGTGTTGGCATATTCCGAGCAAATCAGTTCGATCCCTGCTTGCTCAAAATCAGCCTTTGAATCTTTACTGCGAAAATAGGGATTTACAATATCAAGATCCGCCACCGTAACGCGTTCAACCTGTTTTTTAAGATTCAGTGCCAGATTGACCGCCACATTGGTCTTACCGCTGCCGTAATGACCGCAAAGCAGTGTAATTCTTTTATATTCCATAATTTACAGCTTATTTCTTTGAATCTTACCGCTTACCGTCTTGGGCAGACTGTCCTTAAATACCACGATACGCGGATATTTGTAAGGTGCGGTATGTTCTTTAACGTAATTTTGAATTTCTTTTTTCAGTTCGTCTGTTCCCTCTGTACCGTTTACAAGCACGATACTGGCTTTAACAACCTGACCTCTGACTTCGTCAGGTGCCGCGGAAACACCGCACTCCAGTACATAAGGAAGTTCCATAATAACGCTTTCAATCTCAAAGGGACCGATGCGGTAACCCGAGGACTTGATAACATCGTCTACGCGACCGACGTACCAGAAAAATCCGTCCTCATCGCGCCAGGCGGTATCACCTGTGTGATAATAGCCGTCGTACCAAACCTCTTTGGTTTTTTCCTCATCGTGATAGTAGCCTGTAAAGAGACCGCAGGGTGCACCGTCTTTTACGTTTACAACGATTTCACCCACTTCACCGTCAGGCACGTCATTACCGTCGGCATCTACCAGATGCACGTCGTAAATAGGAGCAGGTTTGCCCATAGAACCAATCTTATGAGAAGCGCCAACCATATTGCCGATGATCATGGTGCTTTCGGTCTGACCGAAGCCCTCGATGATCTGCAGTCCCGTTGCCTTTTCAAACTGACGGTAAACTTCGGGGTTGAGTGCCTCACCTGCCGTGGTCATATGCTGTACCGATGAAAAATCATACTTGGAAATATCCTGTTTAATCATCATACGAAGCATGGTGGGCGGAGCGCAGAAGGTGGTAATTTGATACTTTGCAAACATCGGCAAAATATCTGCCGCATCAAAGCGGTCAAAATCGTAAACAAAGGTTGCCGCCTCGCACAGCCATTGGCCGTACAGTTTGCCCCACATACTTTTTGCCCAACCGGTATCGGAAATGGTAAAATGCAGTCCGTCGGGATCAACGTTGTGCCAATATTTTGCGGTATGGAAATGTCCTAAAGGATATTTGTGAGAATGAGCGGCAATCTTGGGATAACCGGTAGTACCGGAGGTAAAGAACATCAACAGTAAATCGTCACCACCCGGAGCATCTGCCGTACGGTTATAGTGCGTACTGTAAAGCGGATATTCTTCATCAAAGTTTCTCCAGCCTTCGCGCACACCACCGACCATCAACTTATGCTGAAGTTCGGGGCACTTGGCGGCGGCAATATCAACCTGTCCTGCCGTTTCTCCGTCTGCCGTGCAAATAATAGCACTGACACCCGCTGCCTTGAAACGATACTCAAAATCGTGCTCCAAGAGCTGATTGGTAGCAGGAATGGCAACAGCACCAAGTTTGTTAAGACCGATCATTGCAAACCAGAATTGATAGTGGCGCTTGAGTACCAGCATAACTCTGTCGCCTTTTTTAATGCCCAAAGACTTAAAGTAATTGGCGCATTGGTTGGAAGCCTTTTTAATATCCTTGAAAGTGAAGGAACGCTCCTCTTTATCTTTGGAAATATAAAGCATCGCGCGTTTTTCAGGCTCACGCTCTGCCAGAGCATCTACCAAATCAAATGCAAAGTTGAAATTGTCAATATTCTTAAACTTGATAGAGGTAGGTGTTCCGTTTTCGTTTTCCGTAACGTCTATGTATTTGTGATAAATACGCTCTTTGGTATCTCGGGTCACAGTACGGTTTTCGGTGATCTGACCAACTGTGGCAAGTTCCGGAATCGGCTCACCCGTAGGATTGAGAACGATGGCGTAAAAGACGCAGTCCTTACCGCCCACCGCAATCATACCGTGCGGCTTGTCCGAGTCAAAATAAATACTGTCGCCTGCTCTGAGTACCTCGCGATGCTCACCGACCTGTACCATCAGTTCACCCTCGATAACGATATCGCATTCCTGACCTGCGTGGGTGGTGAGTTCGATATCTTTTTGCTCGGCATCAGCGTCGTAATTACAACGAACGTACAGCGGCTCGGCAATACGGTTTTGGAAAGCGTATGCCAAGTTGTAGTATGTCATACCGTGTGCCTGCGACACCTTTTGGCCGCCGTGGGCACGGGTTACGGTGTAAGATTTCAGTTTCGGGCTGTAACCCTCAATGATATCCGTTACGTTAACATTCAGCGCCAGAGCACATCTGTAAATAAAGGCAAAGTTAAGATCCGAGTTGCCTGCCTCACACTGTGCATATTCCTCCGCCGAAACACCGGTTTTTTCCGCCATTTCCTCTGCAGAAAGATTTTCAAGCTCCCTCAGCTCTTTGATACGAGCCGCCATTTCTTTGATTTTAAAATCCAGACCTGTCATTGCTTGCATTGTTTTTTCTCCGTTTCTTAAGATGGAGTTTTTGAAAAAAAGGCACTCCATCCCAAAGTAATGACTTTGAGACGAGTGCCGAAATTTCGTATCACCCGCGGTACCACTCAAATTGCAGTTTTCACCGCCACTCAGGATCTAACAATCCTTATGCCTTCACGCAGCAATCACGGGGAAAGTCTACTAACCGCAAAAGCAGCTTTCTTTTTCCCGACTCGGAAGCTACAAACACAAAAGTCTTTCAATGGCTTACACCTGCCGCCATCTCTCTTTGCAAAGGATCTTTTATGCCCTCTTCGTCATAGCCTTTTAAATTATAATATATAGTATCACAAGTAAAAAATTTTGTCAATACTTGGAGTGGATAAAATACTTCACAAATTTCCTCGCTTTGCGCCAGAAGAATTTTACCAACTCTATAGTTTATTTCTTTGGATCTTTCCGCTGATGGTTTTAGGCAGTTCGTCACGGAATACGACGATTCTCGGATACTTATAGGGCGCGGTGCGCTTTTTAACGTAATCCTGAATCTCTTTTTTAAGTTCGTCGGTTCCCTCGGTTCCTTTTACAAGCACAATACTTGCCTTAACAACCTGCCCTCTTACCTCGTCGGGTGCCGCAGAAACACCGCACTCGAGTACATAAGGAAGCTCCATAATAACACTTTCAATTTCAAACGGACCGATACGATAACCGGAAGACTTGATAACGTCATCCACGCGACCGACGTACCAGAAAAATCCGTCTTCATCGCGCCAGGCGGTATCGCCCGTGTGATAGAAGCCATCATGCCAAACTTCGCTGGTCTTTTCTTCGTTGCCGTAGTATCCCAAAAACAGTCCGCACGGAACTTTTTCAGAAGTACGAATCACGATTTCACCCACTTCACCGTCTGCCACGGAATTACCGTCAGGGTCGACAATATCCACATCGTAAAGCGGAGAGGGTTTACCCATAGAGCCAAGTTTATGTGTACTGCCCATCAGATTGGCAATGCTCAGGGTTGTTTCCGTTTGTCCAAAGCCTTCCATAATCTGCAGTCCCGTTGCTTTTTCAAACTGAAGATATACCTCGGGATTGAGCGCCTCACCTGCCGTTGTCATATGACGAATGGAGGAAAGGTCATATTGAGAAATATCCTCTTTGATGAGCATTCTGAGCATCGTGGGAGGCGCACAGAACGTGGTAATCTGATATTTGGCAAACATCGGCAAAATATCTGCTGCAGAAAAACGGTCAAAATCATAGGTAAATACGGCACCTTCACACAGCCACTGACCGTACAGTTTGCCCCAAAGAGCCTTGCCCCAACCGGTATCGGAAATGGTCAGATGCAATCCGTCGTCGGTAACACCGTGCCAATATTTTGCCGTGATATAATGTCCGAGTGCATACTTGTAACTATGACAAGCAATTTTGGGATAACCGGTGGTGCCCGACGTAAAGAACATCAGCATCGGATCATTGCCGCATGCAGTTTCCTCACTTCGATAGTAGTGAGCGCTGAACAACGGATACTCCTCATCAAAGTTTCTCCATCCCTCGCGCTGACCGCCGACCAATAATTTAAGTTTCAAAGAAGGACTGTTCTTTTCGGCAAGTTCCACCTGCTCTGCCACGTTGCCGTCTGCCGTTGCAATGATGGCGCTGACTCCGGCCGCATTAAAGCGGTATTCAAAGTCCTTTTCCACCAACTGATTGGTAGCAGGAATGGCGATGGCACCCAGTTTATGAAGACCGAGAATGGCAAACCAGAACTGATAATGGCGCTTCAGCACCAACATAACTCTGTCACCTTTTTTGATGCCCAAAGACTTAAAGTAGTTGGCGCATTGAGCCGACGCGCGTTTCATATCGTTAAAGCTCAGGCGGCGTTCTTCTTTATCACGTGTCAAATGCAGCATTGCCAATTTATCGGGGTCTTTTTTAGCAATGGCATCTACAATATCAAATGCAAAGTTAAAGCTATCCTCATTTTCAAAGGAAATGGATTTGAGTTGACCGTCTTCGTCCTCAACGGTCTGAATAAAGCGGTCGCTGACCCATTGCTTTTCGGTATGGGCGGTCACCAGATTTCTTCTGACGGAAGTTTCCTTTACGTCTTCACCCGGCAAAACCACCGCAACGAAATGACAGTCTTCCCCGTCCACCGCGATCATACCGTGCGGCTCGGAGGAATTATAATAAATGCTGTCTCCGGCTTCCAGATATTCAACGTTGTCTCCTACCTGAATTTTCAGTTTTCCGCTCAAAACATAGTCAAATTCCTGACCTGAATGAGTTGCCAGATGAATGGGTTTATCCTGCAGATCGGCGCTATACTCATAGCAAACCCAGTGCGGCTCGGCAATCTTACTGCGGAACATCGGTGCAAGGTTATGAATCTCGATTCCGTTTTCCTTTGCAGTTTGCTGACCTTCACCGTTACGGGTGATGGTGTAGGAAGAAAGCAGTGCACTTTTTCCCTCGAGCAAATCGGTAATACCAACGCCCAACGCCAAAGAACACTTATGTATAAAAGAAAAAGGGAAATCCAGTTCACCGTTTTCATACTGCTGGTATTCGGCAACCGTCACTTCTGTTTTGGCAGCCATTTCAATTATGGTGAGCCCCACGATTTCACGCATCTCACGAATTCGCTTTGCCACCTCTAAAAGTTTGTTTGTTTCTGCCACTTCAAATCCCTCCTTGAAGTAAAATAAAAAACACTCGTCTCAAGAAAATCTTTGAGACGAGTGTGAAAATCACATCCGCGGTACCACTCAAATTGCAGTTAACACTGCCACTCTTGGAATCAAGCAATTCCTATGCATTGACGCAGCAATCACGAGAAACGTCTACTAATCTTTAACGCGATGTTCGGGTTTCCGGCTCGGAAGCGATGGGCTGTTTTTAAAACCATTGTTGCCGATTTACACCAACCATCGACTCTCTGGAAACAAAGTTTTAAAGCCGTCTTCGTCATAGCCTTTATTTTTGTTTATTCTAACATCAACCTTTTGCCTTGTCAAGTGATTTTTGAAAATTACCTTTTTATTTTTTACCAAAGGAGGAAGGCAAAGTAGAGGGCTTACTTTTAGGCATTTTCAGATCCTGCAGCAGTACCGCATTGCGCAGGGATTTTTCCCCGTAACGTTTGCGGATATCATCTACCGTTCTATCGATTTTCTCTTGGCGAAAAGCGGCGGTATTGTCTTCAAAAAAATCAAATTGAATCGGTTGTTGCTCAGATTGCAAATTAATGGCACGCACGCTGAGGGCGCGCACCGCCCTGCCCCAATCATAACGTTTACAAAAAATCTTATATGCAAGGCGCGCAATCTCAAGCGCACTCTGGCGCGGATACGGAAAGCGCGCCTGAAATTCGCAGACAAACAAATCGCGATTTTTCACCCCAAGTTGTACCCCACCTGCCGACAGGTGATTTTCTCTCAATCGATGCGCGATTTCTTGGGAGAGTTCCAGTATCACTCGCCAAACCTGTTTATTATCCGTCAAATCCTCGGTGGTGGTAATGCCATGTCCGATGCTTTTAATCACGGAACGCTCGGTGTGTTCCATCACTCTGCTGTTGTCCAGTCCGTTGGCGTAACGCCAAAGCATCTCACCATTTTTGCCCAAACGACGCTCCAAAAATTCTCTTGGAAACTGCGCCAATTGTCCAATAGTGTAAATACCCACTTGTTTTAATTTCTTTTGCGTGGCTCTCCCTACCCCCAAAAGATTTTCCACCGGCAGATCCCATATCTGATTTTGAAAGCAGTCTTTTTTGATCACACTGACCGCATCAGGCTTTTTTAAATCCGAGCCGAGTTTGGCAAAAATTTTATTAAATGATACCCCGACCGATATAGTTAACCCCAATTCTCTTTTGATCGTGCGCCGAATCATATCTGCAATGCGCTCTCCACTGCCAAACAGCGCAACAGACCCTGTCACGTCCAGCCAACATTCATCCAAGCCAAACGACTCGACCATATCGGTATAACGATAATATATCTCCTGCGCTTTTTTAGAATAATAGGCATACTCTTCATAGTGCGGCGGCACCACGATAAGTTCGGGACAGCGCAGTCGCGCCTCCCAAATTGCCTGTCCCGTTTTCACTCCTTTGAGTTTTGCCTTTTGATTTTTGGCAAGAACGATGCCGTGACGTTCCTCGGTATTGCCGCACACCGCCACATACTCTGAGCGCAAAGACGGGTTATTTTTACATTCCACCGATGCAAAAAAATTATTCATATCACAATGCAAAATCACCCGTTCCATGCGGCTTCCTCCTTGACAAAATTTTCTTTAGATGCTATGATATATACGAAAGTTGTTTCGTCTTGGTTTTATTATACACGAAGTTTGTTGCGTTGTAAAGTGTTTTTTACGAAACAACTTGCATATTTTGGAGGTTTTCTATGAAATTTGGTGAAAAATTAAAAGCGTTACGTCTGCAAAATCATATGACACAAAGTGCCCTTGCCGAGAAACTCGGTGTATCTCTGCGCACCTTGCAAAACTATGAAACCTGCAAGATTTATCCTAAACAAACAGAAATTTACGCTCGCATCTCTGCTTTATTCGGAGTCAGCACCGATTACTTGCTTGGTGAGCAGCCCTCCCCCGATTTTGTCACCATCGCCCCGATGCCAACCGAAGAACTGATTGCCCGTGTCGGCAGTTTGTTTGCCGGTGGAGCTTTAAGCGACCGAGACAAAGACAAGGTGTTTGCCACCATTACCGAACTTTATTGGCAAGCCAAACAACAAATTGAAGCAGAGTAAAAAGCTATGACGAAAGAATATATCATAAAACAAGCCGCACTTTTGGCAAATCAATTTGACTCGCGCAACCCCGAGCAAATTGCAAGTGAACTCGGCATCTGCATAAAACGGGCGGACATTGGGTCGCTGCAAGGAATGTATACTGTTTTACTGGGCAAACCGTTTATTGTAGTCAACGAGTTGCTTGACGGACCGCAAAGCAAACAAATCGTTGCCCACGAGCTTGGCCATCATCACCTGCACCCTCACTTTGCCGGTGAAACCATTTTGCAGGAAACGATGCTTTACGATATGACTTCTCAACCCGAATATGAAGCCAATATCTTTGCCGCGCACCTGCTGCTTGATCAACAAGCCGACGAAATGGCACAAAGCGGTGCCACCCTTTCGGAAATTGCCGCTGCCCTCGGTGTAGAACAAAAACTTGTAGAAATCTATTTTAAGCACAGGTGAACATTATGTATTTGTTTATTTATTTGGCGATTATAAATGTTGTCGCGTTTATCGTTTGGTGTACTGACAAATATCTTGCCGTAAAACAAAAATATCGCATTTCCGAAAAAGCGCTGTTTCTTTGGGCGCTGGCAGGCGGAAGTCTTGGCAGTTTGTGCGCGATGCATATGGTGCGGCACAAAACAAAACATCTTTATTTTGTGATCGGTATTCCGATTATATTAATTCTGCAAGTATTGGCAATTGTTTATGTTTTATCTAAATACATATAAAAAGGCGTGAAGAAATTTCTTCACGCCTTTTATATGTTCTTATAACAGTATCTCGAAAGGCAAACTTTCGCTTGCAATCTCCACACCTGTTTCCGAAATGATGACGGCAGAAACGCTCATAGTGTCTACCTCTTCACCCATTCTCTTAAGGACTGCGGAGAATACATACTCATAGTCGTTTGCATACTTTTTGCCGTAGCTTTCCACAACTTTCTTTACAAAGTTATCTACATAAATGAAGTCTTGCTTAGCATTATAGCTATCGGCACTCCAGGT
>JAZROO010000046.1:0-5097 GCA_045648705.1 Eubacteriales bacterium
TGTTATGGTTTCCTATGCCAATCAAATCAACATTGCACTGGCAGGCATTGAAACCACCAACATTCAGCCTGACAACGTTTGGCTGATTCCCACCCCCATGAACCACGCCGCAGGACTCAGAAAAGTGCACATTGCCATGGCAGTCGGCAGTACCACCGTTTTGCTTGAAGGCTTTAGAAACTTCAAGCAGTATTTCGGCGCCATCAAAGAATACGGAGTTACCTCTCTGTATCTGCCGCCTTCCGCCATTCATATGTTACTTGCTCTTGCCTCTAAAAACTTGGCAGAGCTTAAGGATCAACTGCGCTTTATCTATTCCAGTTCCACCGCCTATCCCGAAACCGATAAGGAAAAAATGCGTGCCTTACTGCCGGGCGTTTATATGTATAACTGCTTTGGCTGTTCGGAAGTCGGTGTTGTCTGTACCGATGAATTTTGTGTTTCGGGCGGCTCAGAATATGCCGGTAGCGTTGGTAAACCCAACTCATACAGTGAGATTGTTCTTTTGGATGAAGATGGAAATGAAATGCAAAATGCCACTCCGGAAAATCCGGGTCTGGTTGCCATTCGTTCCAAATCTGTTATGCAGGGCTATTGGAATGAGCCTGAGCAAACCGCCAAAGCCATCAAAAACGGTATGTTGGTTATGAGTGACCTGTGCTACTTTGCACCCAACGGTGAGTTGATTTTGGTTGGCAGAAGCAATGATACCATCAATCTCGGTGGCTTTAAGGTTGCCCCCGTTGAAGTAGAAGAAGTTGTTATGCGCGTAGAATGTGTGGACGAATGTCTGCTGATTCCCATAACACGTGGCGGTAATTCCGCACTGAAACTTTTGGTGGTGCTCAAAGAGGGCAAAGAACTCGATGAAAAAGCCATCCGCGAAACAATTGCCGAGCGCCTTGAGCCTTACAAAATGCCCAAGCAAATCGTGGTGATTGACGAGATTAAGCGCACCTTTAACGGCAAAATCGACCGCAAACAAATGATTGCAGATTATCAATAAATAACCAAATCAAAAAAGGAGTTTGTTTTATAACAAACTCCTTTTTATTTTAGTCGGTATTTTATCTTTGTACTCTGCCGCTACCGTCGCCGCCTGCCAACTTTTCAACTTCGCTGACAGAAACGCGGTTGTAGTCACCCTCAACACTGTGCTTAAGTGCAGAGGCCGCAACTGCAAATTCAATTGCCGCTTGCGTATCTTTACCGGAAAGCAGTGCATAAATGAGGCCGCCGCCAAAACTATCACCGCCGCCGACGCGGTCTACAATGCGCAGATGATAGGTCTTGGAGAAACAGTAGTTTTCACCGTCAAACAACATACCTGCCCAATCGTTGTCACTGGCAGACAAGGAGGTACGAAGTGTGATGGCAACCTTCTCAAAGCCGAATTTGTCCTTGAGCTGTTTGGCAACAGACTTATATCCTTCGTGATTGAGTTTACCGCCATAAATGTCGGTATCTTCTGCTTCGATACCAAAAACGTCTTTGGCGTCTTCTTCGTTGGAAATGCAGACGTCAACGTATTGGCACAAATCAGTCATAGCTTCTCTTGCTTGCTCGCGAGTCCACAGTTTGCCGCGGTAATTCAGATCACAAGAAATCTTAACGCCCCTTGCCTTAGCCGCCTTACAAGCATCACGGCAAATTTCTACCACGTTGGGTCCCAGGGCAGGAGTAATACCTGTAAAGTGGAACCAATCGGCACCCTCAAAGATATTATCCCAATCAAAATCATCGGCACTTGCCTCTTGAATAGCGCTGTGAGCACGGTCATAAATGCAGACCGATCCTCTTTGAGAAGCGCCTTTTTCAAGGAAGTAAATACCCACTCTGTCACCTCCGCGAACGATCTTGGAAGTGTCCACACCGAAGGCGCGCAGTGAATTGACTGCCGCCTGACCGATAGCGTGTTCGGGCAGTTTGGTTACATAAACGGAATCCATTCCATAGTTTGCCAGCGACACCGCCACATTGGCTTCACCGCCGCCAAAAGTTGCCTGCATCTGATCGTTCTGGAAAAAACGGTAATAACCGTTGGGCGCCAGACGAAGCATAATTTCACCAAAAGTTACGATTTTTGCCATTATCCTCTTGCCTCCTTAACAATCTCAACAGACTTTTTGCAAAGTTCAGTAATTTCATCCCACTTTTGTCCGTCAATCAAATCAGCCGTTACCATATAGGAACCGCCGCAGGCGCAAATAACGGGACAAGAAATATATTCAGCTAAATTTTTAAGAGAAATGCCGCCTGTGGGCATCACTTTGAACATCGGAAAGGGTGCCGCCATCGCTTTGATTTTAGCAAGACCACCCGACTGCTCGGCAGGGAAAAACTTCAACACTTCCAAGCCAAACTTAAGTGCCGCGTGATAATCGGTCGGTGTGGTGCAACCGGGATAGATCGGCATACCGATCTCACAGCAGTAAGCAACGATTTCAGGGTCAAAACCGGGGGTGACCACAAATTTGGCGCCTGCCGCTTTGGCAAGATCAACGTGCTCAGTGGTGGTAACAGTTCCTGCACCAACGAGCATATCAGGGCACTCTTTAGCCATCAAGGCAATTGCTTTATCAGCACCTGCCGCGCGGAAAGTAACCTCTGCCACGGGAATGCCGCCTGCGCACAGTGCACGTGCCAAAGGCGCCGCATCACGTTCCGGATGATTGAGCTTAATAACCGGAACAACACCGATTTCGGAAATTTTTTGATTGATTGTATTCATAATATTTTCCTCCCTGTCAACATTATACGCCCGAATAGGCAGAAAATCCGCCGTCAATGGGCAATACTACACCTGTAATAAATCCTGCAGCTTCATTGTTGAGCAAGAACAAAAGGCCGCCCTCAAGCTCCTCACTTTCGCCAAATCTGCCCATAGGAGTAGCGGCAAGAATCTTGCCGGTACGGGCAGTGGGAGTACCGTCTTCGTTAAACAAAAGTTTTGCATTTTGTTTTGTAGAAAAGAAACCGGGAGCAATGGCATTAACACGAATGCCAACCTTGGAAAAGTGCACCGCAAGCCACTGTGTGAAATTGGAAATGGCTGCTTTCGCACCGGAATAAGCAGGAATCTTGGTCAAGGGAGTGTAGGCATTCATAGAAGAAATATTTAAAATGTTACAACCCTCGCGGCCTACCATTTGCTTTGCAAAGCACTGGGTCGGAATCAGTGTACCCAAAAAATTCAAATTAAATACAAAGCCGACGCCTGCGCCATCCAAATCAAAAAAGCTTTTGGTGTCCGCATCGATATCCCCAAGTTCAAAATATTCTTTATCGGTGGTAGCTTTGGGATTGTTACCGCCTGCACCGTTTACCAAAATATCGCAGGGGCCGAAATCCTTTAATACCTGCTCGGCCACGCCTTCGCAAATTTCCTTATCCAGTACGTTACAAGCATATGCCTTGGCAATGCCGCCCTCTTGGGTAATTTCGTTTGCAAACTCAGCTGCCGCCTGTTCATTCAAATCAAGCAGGGCTACCTTTGCACCTGCTCTTGCAAGTACTTTGGCAAAATTACTGCACAGTATGCCACCGGCACCCGTTACAACTGCAACTTTGCCTCTTAAATCAGTATTCAACACATTTGATTTCATATTATTCTACCTTACGCCTTTCCGTCCAAACGCTCGAGCATATCCCAGCATCCAAGCATGTACATAATTCCAAGGGCTCTGTCATAAAGACCGTAACCGGGGCGAACATTGCCTGCCCCCTCACCCCACAGGTGACGACCGTGGTCGGGACGAATGTATCCTTTATATCCGCAGTCGTGATAGGCGCGCATAATCTCAAGAATACCGGTATCACCGTCACAGTCGCGGTGACTTGCTTCGGAAAAGTCTCCGTTTTCGAAATGCTTTACGTTGCGGATGTGAGCAAATGCAATGCGGTCGCAATGTTTGCGAACGATGTCAGCTACGTTGTTGTTCGGATCTGCGCCAAGTGAGCCGGAGCACAAGGTCAGACAGTTATACTCATCGTCGACCATTTTCAAAAATCTGTCGATATTAGCTTCGTTGATGAGCAGTCGGGGAAGTCCGAAAATATCCCACGGCGGATCATCCATGTGAATTGCCATCTTGATGTCGCACTCACGGCAGGTCGGCATAATTGCCTCCAGAAAATACCCAAGGTTTTCCCACAGTTTTTCGTGATCGACATCAGCGTATGCCTTAAACAGTTCATCCAGTTTTGCCATACGCTCAGGCTCCCAACCGGGAAACGTCATATTATATTTTTCAGTAAAATCCAGAATGTATCTTGCCATTGCATTGTAGTCATCCTGAATCATATTCTTTTCGTAGAACAGTGCAGTAGAGCCATCACCGACGGGATGGAACAGATCACTGCGCGTCCAGTCGAAAATCGGCATAAAGTTATAGCAGATTACCTTTACGCCAAACTCAGAAAGATTGCGAATGGTTTGTTTATAATTTTCAATATATTGATCGCGAGAAGGAAGGCCGATCTTGATATCATCGTGCACATTGACGCTTTCTACCACGTCCATATGAAACCCATAGGGTTTGAGTTGCTTTTCAACCTCAGCGATTTCCTCTTTCTCCCAAACTTCACCGGGCATTTTGTTGTGCAGCGCCCACACAAGACCGCTGACACCCGGAATTTGTTTGATATGTGCAGGGGTGATCTGATCATTGCCCTCACCATACCAACGAAATGTCATTTGCATAATGGCGTCCTCCTCTATTTTTCTAAATTAAAATACTTAATTGCATTGTTTGCACAAATATCCCTAATAAGTGCGCCCAGAGTTTCCTCGTCTGCAGGGTATTCTCCGTTTTCTACCCACGAGCCAACAAGTTCACAGAGAATTCTGCGGAAATACTCATGACGCGCATAACTTAAGAAACTGCGAGAATCCGTAAGCATACCGACAAAATTTCCAAGAACACTGAGGTTTGCAAGTGAAATCATCTGATCGATCATTCCCTGCTTGTTGTCGTTAAACCACCAGGCAGAGCCGTGTTGGATTTTTCCTCTGATTTCGGGGCCTTGGAAAGCGCCGAGCAAAGTATCCAGAAAAGCATTATCACTCGCATCCAAACTATACAGTATGGTGCGCGG
>JAZROO010000047.1:0-2259 GCA_045648705.1 Eubacteriales bacterium
TATTTATCAATTGTCGCTTTTGTGTCGGAAAGAGGCGACTCGAACGCCCGACCCCTACGTCCCGAACGTAGTGCGCTACCAACTGCGCTACTTTCCGTTTGCGCAGCAAAATTACAAATAAATTATGGATTACACATGATGAAATATCAATTATTTTCCGAAGGGCATTCTTTTTTGGAGCTCAAAAGAACAAATATGACAAAAAATACCACTTTTTACACAAAAAAGTTTCAAAACATTTGCAGCAACCAAAAATAATGCCTACCTTTGCAACCGCAAATGAGGAGGTGCCATAGCTCAGTTGGTAGAGCAAAGGACTGAAAATCCTTGTGTCCCCGGTTCGATTCCTGGTGGCACCACTTAAAAGAGAAGCAGTTACATAGGTAGCTGCTTTTCTTTTTTGCATTATTTATTATTAGCGCAGTAGCTGAGGTGACGAATTGCTGTGATAGGCATGTAGGCTACACCAGCCGTAACGAAATCAAAGTGCATGTCCGCCCGAGACCTTGATTACTTGCCCTGTAAGCATTCTAGCTTGCTCGCTTGCCAGAAACATGATTGTAGCAGCAATATCCTCAGGCTGAATCAACTTTTCCATAGGGATCAATGGCAATACCGCTTTCTCTAAGCCCTCATCAATCCATCCAGTCTGAGTAGGCCCAGGAGCAACACAATTTACAGTTATACCATATTTACCCACCTCAAGAGCAACGCTACGAGTAAGGGCCTCCAGAGTCGCCTTACTGGCGCCATAAGTAATCTGCCCTGCAAAGATCTGTGCCGCATCTGTGGAAAGGTTAATAATCCTACCGTAATCACTTCGGTGATTGACAAACTCTCTCATCATCATGATACTTCCACGCACATTGACTGCAAACGTACCGTCAATTATACCTTGTGTGATATATTCTATCGTATCAAGATCATTCTCATCATCTACTGCAGCATTGTTTACAAGGATATCAACCCTTCCGTATCGATTAATCGCAGCCGAATAGATAGCTCTCACATCAGCCTCATCAGAGATATCGCTTTCCATAATGAGATAGTCAGCATTGAACCGCTTAAGCATATTCTCCACTTCCACCGCATCACCCGCATTTGCTGCATAATACCTATCCACCCCATTCTTACCTATCTTATCCGCATCAAAAGGACGAAAAACCCTCTTATACACCAACACCACCTTTGCGCCCTCACGAGCAAAAGCCAATGCCGTAGCGGCTCCAATCCCCTGCGGATTATTTGCGCCAGTTATCAGAACCACCTTATCTTTTAATCCATAATCTACCATCTTGACCTCCTTCTCTAATTCAGATATACATGCACAAAGATAGGCATTTTTTCTATACGGCTGAGCAATGCAAAAGAGAATAGAATAAAAAAACGGAGAAAGCTAACTTTCTCCGTTCCTTGTACCCAGACCCGTGATTGTTGTATTGTTGTATATTGAGGTTAAAATTCACCTAATTGCGTGAAAATGAAGGATTTTGCAACAGATTAACACTGAATACTTGTAACTAGTTGAGACTTCGGCTTTTATGAACAATTTGCAAAAAAACACCCTCAGTTGTAGCGTGAAAAGGTGACCAAAAGTGACCAAATTTGAGGTTTGGGCAAAAAGAAAAATCCTGCAAGTGTTAAAAATCAATCACTTGCAGGATTTTTGTGTACCCAGACCCGGGGTCGAACCGGGATGGGTTGCCCCACTGGTGTTTGAGACCAGCGCGTCTACCGATTCCGCCATCTGGGCGTCTTCCTTAAAAGACGGTGCAAAGTTAATGTTTTTTTTTTATTCTGCAATGATTACACCCGTTTTTTTTACAAAAAAGCACAAATTAAATCACCCACTCAGATATCCGGCAATAATAACGAACAACAGCAAACGGACATTTAACAAGAAAATGGGGAAGAACCTAGGTTCTCCCCCATCTATCAAAGTGTTGATTGTTTCACGAATCTACCTCTTATGCCTTAGCAGCAGCTTTCTTATCCTTTCTATACATCACACGGAATGCCAAAGGAGCGGCAAGGAAGAGTGATGAGCAAGTACCATATACTACACCGAGAATCATAGCAAATGAGAAGCTACGGATGCTTTCACCACCAAGGAAGAAAATACAGAGCAGTACTACGAGAGTACTTACTGAAGTATTGATGGTACGAGCAAGTGTAGTATTCAACGAGTCATTGAAGAGCTGCGCCTTATCACGCTTAGGATAGAGACCAAAGAATTCACGGATACGGTCGAAGATTACC
>JAZROO010000048.1:0-11510 GCA_045648705.1 Eubacteriales bacterium
TTGAAGAGAGAATTCTTCCTCCTGTGCATCAAGGTAAAAAGTATATTCTCGACAATCTTGGGAAACTTTATTCTTTGACATTACGCAAAGAAGAAGTAATGCAAAAATTGCAATCATGACCTCTAACACAGGGGACGGTTCCGCGGGACGGAACACAAGGGGACGGTTCTATTGCAACACAAGGGGACGGTTCTGCAACAACACAAGCAACACAAGGGGACGGTTCTCTTGTGTTGCCCTTGTGTTGTGGCGGCAATGCTAACACAGGGGACGGTTCTCTTGTCCCCTTCCCTTATCCCCTTCTCTTTTCAACTCTATCGGCATCGGTGATGTCGTTCCCAAAAATAAAACCGACAGGTCTATTTCGACTTGTCGGTTTTAACATTTTTCAGCGTTTTAAGTTCTTGGGTTGCGGTGCGTCTGATAAATAACGACCTAAAAATACGCCAAAGAACAAAAAATGGAATAAAAATTTTGTATTTGTAAAAAAACGGCTCGTAATCCTTATAATAATTCATGCTCGGAAAGATTCTGCCAAACAGGTATTTCAGTTTGCTGAAAAAGGTAATCTTTCCGTCCGAGGCGGCAGCAATTTTATTGGCAATATTTGCCCCCAGACTGCCATAAGCGCCACTGCTGACAAAAAACATCAACAGCTCTGTTTGTTCATCAGTTAATTCCGCAGGATATGCGGCCTTTTCAAAAAGACGAAACGCAAGGTCTCTGAGCTGTTTTTCAAACTCGATCAGTCCAAGTTGCTCAAGTTGGTTATAAATATAGTCCGAGTCAAGCGTTGTGATTCGGGTGAGATATACGTAAATATCCGTTAAGGTGCGCAATCCCGTTCCGCCGTGCCGCACGTGCTTAAAAGCGTGGGCAATGATGGAATGAAGATAAAAATCCTCGTCACTTAAATGATGAGAAAAGCCCGATTCATCTCTTTTTGCCCACTGCCACGAATCATGGTAATGATCTGCCAGGCGCTGTACACCCGGGTCGTCGTAATGCCGAGCAAAAAAGGAAACGTGCATTTCAAAGTTTAAAAAAGGCGCTTTATAATATACATCGTGAACGTTTTTATTATATGAGAGGACACTGTATCCTTGTTCTTTGAAAAAATCATAAACCTGTTTGCGATATGCTTTATCAAACAAAATATCGTTATCCGCCAGATAGCGCCAACCCATTTTAGGATAAAGTTTGTGCAAAACAAGGCCTTTCATTGCCAAATAACGAATCCCGTTTTGCTCGAGAAAAGCAAAGAGTTTTTCGCGCTCAAAATCAAGCAAAAGATTTTTCTGAAGAATCTTTTGGCGTATACCGCGCCAACTTCCCAGCAATTTTTCGTCCAGTGCCAAAGTGCAGTTGTTTTTTGCCAAAAACTGCTCAAGTGCGGAAAATGAAATGGATTGTAGCGTGTGATGTTTTGCAAGGGCATAAACCTCACCAAGCTCCATTTGCTCCACATAGTTTGCCTGCGGCAACTCATCGTGCAAAGCGCAGGAAATGAGATACAAAAGGTCGCGCCCGATTTTCAGCTTGTCTTGTTGCATTTCCTGCTCCTTTCTTTATTTTGATAAAATGCGACGGAGTTTATTTACTGCCCGATACCGAAAGCGCCGCAATCCTCTGGTATAGTGCCAGAATCGGCAGTAAATCTTGTAAGAAAGTTGTGTAACGGAATACTCCTTTTTCCCTCTTGTAAAGGAACTGACCACCGCAATAATTTGCTCGGGACGAACGCCTTTTTCGTATACAAATTGATTGTCACCAATACAAGTGTAGCCGTTTTCAAGGGCAACAATGCGGTGTAAAACATATTTGCCGTTTTCTCTTTGGTAAAACGGCAAATCATATCTTTTCAGTTGTTGGGGAGCGGGAGATAACGTTACGGTATCTTTTCCTTCCCGAATCATCGGCAACATACTGACCCCTTTAGGAGAAATCCGCACACTTTTGCCATGCGCTATTTGTTCTCTGATAATCGGTGCCAATTCATTCATCTCGACGATCAGCCGATTATTTTTTGCCATTCATCACATCTCCCAGATCGATCTCACCGTCTTCGATTTCAATGGCAGCATTTTCTTTTTCATATTTTGCTTTGGCATCATTATACCAATCAAAAAACGCTTCGATATTTTCAAATTCTTCAAAAAACGCTTTCTGCGTATCCGCAGTCATCGCGTGATACTCTTGGTAGGTACATTTTGTGATTTCATCGGGAACTTCGGTAATGGGTTCCATCTCTTCCTCACCCGAATTATCGGGAGTGGTGTTTTTGTCGGTTACGGTGCTACCCTCCGTAGAACCCTCAACTTGAGGTTTTTTATTGCTTACCGGCGTATCTTTATCATCTTTATGAAAAGGATTTTCGGTGGTACTGCCGGAATCTTTATCCTCTGCATTGGTTTGATTGCCCGACTCCTCTTTTTGCCCTTCACTTGAGGACGGTTTTTTGTTGTCACCGGAATTTTCAGGTGTCTTAGACGTTTCACTTTGGTCTTTGTTGGTATCATTGTTATCAACAGGTACATTCGAATCCTTACAAGCAACGACAAACGGAATCATTGCAAGTATCATTCCAAGTACTAATAATTTTTTAAACATAAGAGTTCCTCCATTGGTAATAGTAAAATACGGATTATATTTCAAGACACCCTGCATTTGTAAGGTTAACTATAAACGCATCCACATCCGCGCTTGCCTGCTCGCGCCCGACTTCATATTCCTTCATCAAGGCTTCGGTCAAAATATCTTTATCTGCCCCGTTTTCAAGGGTGCGCCACAATAATGCGCCGCTTTCGTTGAGAGAAAGCATACCGTCAAAATCCATTGTTGCCGCGCCTGTGGCAAGAACGATATAACTACCTGCCACTTCTCTTAAAACAAAGTCTTTTTTAAGTTTCATCTGATTTTTCCTCCGCACCTTTGGACATGGTTTGAAAGCTCAGTCGTGCCGCCGCCTCTTCCGGTTTGTTTTCCAGTTCATACACAGGCACTTTACGCACCAAAGCATCCAGCAGTACAAGCATATTGTCCAATTTTTTAACGTTTGCAAATTTATGAAAGGTTTGCGACAGAATTTTTTGAATTGCCCGCGTCGGCACTAATTGTTCGATACGATTATGATCCGCCTGTTTTAAAAAACAAATGGCGCCAAGCGGCACTTTTTTGTTTTGATTAATGCCGTCTTTTCCGCACCAAGGGGTGCCAAACGCATACCACTGACCATCTAAAAAGCGCAGTATCGGTTTGTCGTCATTAAACACCTGCGCCGCCGTGCCGAACGTTTGTTGCCACAATCGCGTATGGGTGGATTTTCCCGTACCGCAGGGACCGGAAAACAAATATGCTTTTCCGTTCATTTCGACTGCAGAAGCGTGCAAATACAACCCATCAAAATTTAAAATTTTGGTGCAGAACTGCCGCGCAGATTCCATATAAGCAACTTGGTCGGCATCGGTACCCTCGGGATAAAAAGATGCATCGTATTTTGCAGCATCGATCACAACGTCAGGTTGCGCCGTGCCGTCAAATAAATAATCACGGCAACGTTCAGCAAGACCGTTTGCATCGGGTATCTCCACAACCAAATCTGCTATTTGATAAAGTTTTTTATTTTCTGTCATATTTTAAAAACATCTTTCAAGACAATAATGTTAAGATTATTATATAATAAATTGTTTCGTAATGCAAGTTAGGGCAAAATGATTCCTCCGCCCAGCACCACTTCACCGTCATAAAACACTGCAGATTGTCCCGCAGCGGGTCGACGTTGGGGTGTTTCAAATCTCAATGTCAGTTCCCCATCTTGCTTTATAACTATATTTGCCCATACAGGCGGTGCCTGATAACGTGTGCAGACCTGCGCGCGAAATTCGGTGGGTGGCGCATCAAAGGCGATCCAATTAAGACTGCCGACACGTACCGTATCTGTGAGCAGATATTCCTGCGGTGCTACCACAATCTCATTTTCCTTGATTTTCTTTTCGATAACGTATCCCGGCCACGGCAATGCCAATCCAAGTCCTCTGCGCTGACCGATGGTATAGGCAACCAACCCCTTGTGTCTGCCAAGTATCTTGCCGTCGGGGTCAACAAAATTGCCTTCGGAATATGTCTTTCCGGTATATCTTGATAAAAATGCCGCATAGTCTCCGTCGGGCACAAAGCAGATATCCTGACTGTCAGGACGGTCCGCATTGTCAAACCCAAACTGATGCGCCAATGCGCGCACCTGTTCTTTGTTTTCAAGTTCGCCCAAAGGAAAATAAGTATGCGCCAGTTGTTCTTGCGTCAAAAAATACAGAACGTAGCTCTGATCTTTTTTAGGATCAACCGCACGTAGAAGTTGAAAACGATCTCCCACTTTTCGTACGCGTGCATAATGCCCCGTAACAACTTTTTCGCATCCAAGTTCTTTTGCCTTATCATATAAACGGCCGAATTTTAAATGACGGTTACATTCAATGCAAGGGTTAGGCGTGCTGCCCTTTTCATAACTGCAAACAAAATTCTCCACCACTTTTTGCTCAAATTGTGCAGAGCAGTCCACAGCATAAAAAGGCATACCGAGTCGCGCTGCCACCTTTTCGGCATCAATTTCATCTCGGGGAGAACCGCATTTATCTCCATAAGCATCTGTGCCGCAGGGGTGCAGTTTCATATGAACACCGACACAGTCAAATCCCTCTTTTTGTGTCAGCATAGCGGCGACAGAACTATCCACTCCGCCACTCATTGCAACTAGTGCTTTTTTCACTTAAAAATCCTCTTCCAAAGCAAGAATTTTGTTCACACGATTGAGATGACGAACACCCTCCTCGGTCAGTCCGTCAAACGATGCTTTCATAAAAGCATCCAAAACGCAAAGCATAATCTCTTCACCAATAACACGTGCGCCCATGCAAAGCACGTTTGCATTGTTGTGACGACGTGTCATCTCAGCAGAAAAGGTATCCGAGCAAACCGAGGCACGTACACCCTTAACCTTATTGGCAGCAATGCTCATACCGATACCTGTACCGCAAATCAATACGCCGTAATCACTTTTGCCCAATGCCACTTCTTTGGCAACTTTTTCGGCACCGTCAACGTAATCAAACCAAAAAGCACCGTTGTCTTCAGGTAAAATCACATTGAATTCGATCCCGTTTTTTTCAAAATACTCACAGCATTTTGCAACGTACTCGACGCCCGCTTTGTCACATGCAATAGAAACTCTCATTTTGTTTGCTCCTTTTCTTTCTTTTCTCGTTCTGCTTGAGAAAGGCGCAGATACTGTAGCCCCAACTGAGCAGCAGATACAGGTGTTATTTCTTCTGCGGCTTTTGCCACACTTGTTCCTAAAATCAAAGGCTTTTCAAAAAAATCAACCTTATTTGTGATATCATCACTTAAAAGATACCTTCCATCCCCCAATACGATTACGCGATTTCCTTGATTTATAAATTGGGAAATTTCCTGTTCCAGTTGCTCTACCGCAATCGCACGATCCTGAGCGATTTGCTCCACCTTGCCGTTTTCAACAGAAAAGGTTGCGGTATAGGTCTGCGCGCGTCTGGCATCCATCATCGGAATCACGATACCGTTTTCACCTACACAATTATAGGCATGTGCCCTAAGTGTCGGCACAGGGTAACACGGTTTGTCCCCTGCCATGCCTTTAACCAGCGCACAGCCAATGCGAAGCCCCGTAAAAGAGCCTGGCCCGTTTGTCACCGCAAAAGCGTCAATATCATCAATCGTTTTACCCGCTTTTTGAAGCACAGCATCCACCAACGGAAGCAACGTTTCGGAATGGGTGTATCCGTTATTTTCAAAGCCTTCTGCCAAAATGCTTTTTCCATCTGTTACGGCAACTGCCGCACTCTTGGCAGAGGAATCTATACTGAGTAGCAGCATCATTCACCCACCCTTTCCAGTGTGATCAACCTGCTGTTTTCATCCTCACCGTAATCAATGGTGAGTTTCAGGTGTTGCAAAGGAAGTTCCTCTGCAATGTTTTCACTCCATTCAATGAGCATTACACCCGTGTCCAAATAATCGTAATACCCCGTGGAATACAATTCATCGTAACCGCTCACACGGTACATATCAAAATGATATATCGGCAGTTTACCATGGTATTCGTGCACCATAGCAAAGGTCGGACTGGTAACCTCATCCTGACTTCCCAGTGCCTCAGCGAGAAAACGGCTGAAGGTCGTTTTACCTGCACCCAGACCACCGTAATAGGCAATCACCATCGGCTTATCTATATACTCTGCAATTTTTTGTGCCAATGCTTTGGTTTCTTCCAAAGAACTAACCTTGTATTGTTCCATTTTCTCACCTCTGATATATCATTTTATCACAAAAAATTAAAAAAACATATAGTTTTTGATATTTTTGTTGAGAAAATTATTTTTTTTGCTATAATAGAATCAGTAAAACTATAAAGGAGGGGCAAAATGCGACTGATTTCCTCGATCTTTTTCAAAATTAAAGAGCTTTTGTCCCAAATGGACGGAATGCTCGCCACGCTGACGGCTTTTTGCTGTGCCTACGGATTGCTGTTGATCACAACAGCGACCTACAGTTTCGGCACCCTTAAAAACGTTATCGTACAAGGTGCAGGTGTGATGCTTGGTATCATAGCCATATTTGTGATCGTTTTGTTGGACGTGGACAACCTTTCGGTGTTTTCCAAAATTCTTTATCCCCTTGCCATCGGCATGCTACTGCTCACACTTGTGATCGGTACCGAACGTATGGGTAACAAAAACTGGATCATCGTCGGTCCCATCAGTATCCAGCCCTCTGAATTTGTTAAAATCATATTTATTATCACCTTTGCCACTCATCTCAAAAAAGTTCAAAACTATATCAACCGCCCCAAAGCGTTGATTCCGCTCGGTCTTCACTTCGTGGTGCTTTTGGGACTAGTGTTGATGCAAGGTGACCTTGGTACCTCGCTTGTATATATTTTCATTGCCATCGTTATGTTGATGGCGGCAGGACTTCATTGGCTTTACTTTTTGGTCGGTGGCGTGGGACTGGTAGTTGCCGCACCTTTTATCTACGAATATCTTCTTAAGGATTATCAGAAACTGCGCATTCTGGCAGTTTACGACCCTTCGGTCGATCCGCTTGGTTACGGATATCATACCCAACAGTCCAAAATCACGCTTGGTGGCGGCGGAGTGTCGGGATACGGATTATTTGAAGGTGTACAAACGCAGTACAGTATTTTGCCCGAAAAACAAACCGACTTTATCTTTTCGGTTGCCGGTGAAGAGCTTGGGTTTATCGGCGTTTTCTTCATAATCGTTCTGTTGGTGCTTTTGATTTTGCGCATTCTTTATATTGCCCGTACTGCCACTGATGATTTTAACTGCTACGTTGCAATGGGCGTTGCCGCAATGTTCTTTTTCCAAGCGGCAGAAAATATCGGCATGTGTGTCGGTGTTTTGCCGGTTATCGGCATCACCCTTCCCTTTTTCAGTTACGGAGGATCGTCCATTCTCTCCTGTATGATGGCGATCGGATTAGTGATGAGCGTGAATTCCAAACGAAAACTTACCGGCATTTTTTGGGCGCGGCATCCCGAAAGTCGCATCTATTCCACTTATCGATAAATAAAAACGGAGATACTACATAGTATCTCCGTTTTTTATAGCATATTTTTAATAAGTCGCGTGGGTAATAATGGGACAGTGGTCACTCATTTTTATAACGTTATCATCCAGAGTGTAATCATTGCTCAGCTTAATATGACGCTTAATTTCCATCACAGAAGAATTGACATAAATACAATCGATGGAAAAAGCCCCTTCATTAACGGGCGCCAACTCATCGGTCGGAAAATATTTTCCCGCGGCTTGCAGCTGGGTTGTATGCGGCTCTTCGGTATCAAAGCAGTTATAATCTCCCGTAGCAAAAAGCGGCGCATCTTTAACGGTGTTTTCCCAAAAATCCGCCAGTTGACTTGCTTGTGAAACGCGAATCTCATTGGCATCGGAAACGTTGGATGGAGTCAGATGCGTGTTGGTTACAAAAATTTCCTTTTTGTTTCGTTTATCCCAAAGTTTTACCCATTGATAATAGGATGAATTCGAGGATTTATCGTATTGAAAAGCGCCGCTTTCCCGTAGTTCAAAGCGATCTTTGCGATATAAAATCAAAAGACCCGCACTGGGATAACCTCCGCCAAATGAGGTTTCCGATTCATCAATGGTGGCGCGCCAGGCATAATCATCGGCAAGTGCACTTGTTATAGCGTCGTGCCAATCAAATATCCTGTCTCCCGGAATCCAGTTATAGCCTTCGTAATCGCACACTTCCTGAAGTCCCATAATATCACAGTTTTGATCCTTTAAAAACTCAATTACGGCAGGAGCGCGTTCGCTCGCGTCGGCAAATCCGTCTTCATCCGGTGCATAGCATAAAACGTTAAAGGTCATGCACGTAACGTCCGCCGTTTGCTTGGAGGTGGCACAGCCACCCAAAACAAGCGCCAAAACGCAAAGAAATATCAAAAATTTTTTCATCAAAACACCACCTTTGATAAAATTATAACATTTCAAATTTTAATCGTCAATTTTTTAATTTATAAAAATATCCAATAAAGCAACTCTTTGGTCGCATTTCCTTTTTATACAGGCTATTTTTCGATGCTTATCGGAAACAATATATACAGGAAGGAGGTGCGAGAAAATGTTTGAAAGAAACGAAAACAGAAACAATCAGAACAACAATCAAAACAACAACCAGAACAGAAATAACAGCCAAAACAGAAACAACAATCAAAACAGAAATTCCTTTAACAATTCCAAGCAGGAAAAAAACCAAAACAATTCCAGAAGCGAGCAAAACTAACGCTTAGGTCTTTTTGTAAATTCAGTGCGGCTTTGCTGTGTACGATAGCGGTTTTATTTGGTGTTTTATATACCGTTTTACCGACAGAAGTTTCGGTTTTCGGGGATGAGAGAGAAAAACTGAACACCCCTCTTTACACGTTGATTCCCGAAAATGCAAACAGTGCAGAAACGGTACTGAAAAACCAGTCCGCCTATTCAAACGGACAATACTCTGCACGCATCAAGATTTTAGGACTGTTACCGATCAAAACGGTAACCATTGATGTTTTCAAGCGGCAAGAGCTTGTTTTGGGCGGTCAAACGTTTGGTATACGGCTTTATACGCAGGGCGTGATCGTAGTGGGATGCGGCAACTTTATCTATCAGGGTAAAAACGTCAATCCCGCCAGTGAAGCAGGCATACGCATCGGCGACCGGCTGATCCATGCCAACGGACAAACACTCACGTCTAACGAACAACTCCAACAAATCGTTTTACAAAGTACAGGTCCCATTGAATTCACCGTTGTCAGAAAGAATATGAAATTCACCACCACCGTTACCCCCATCATTCCTGACGCCGATAGCGGCTATCGCTTGGGCCTGTGGGTACGGGATTCCACGGCAGGCATCGGAACGCTGACCTACTTTAACCGTACCACCGGCAACTTTGCAGGTCTTGGACATGCGGTGGCAGACGTGGACACGGGCGAGATTATGCCCAGTGCGCAAGGAACGATCTGCAAAACCGATATTACTGAAATTGTCAAAAGCAATAAAGGTGAGGCAGGTCAACTCAGCGGAAAGTTTTTAAACGAAAATTACGGACGGTTACTGGCAAACACCGAGGAAGGCATATTTGCCAAATGTGAAATGACGGAATTTGAAAATGAAAAGACGGTGCCCTTCGCTCTCAAAAGCGAAATCAAAATCGGTCCCGCACAGATCTATACGCAACTGGACAATGATGCACCGCAGTATTATGATATCAGAATTGAAAAGATTCATAACAATCTCAGTGAAAATAAAAATATGGTGATCAAAGTAACCGACCCGAAACTTTTAAAACAAACAGGTGGCATCGTACAAGGTATGTCCGGCTCCCCTATCGTTCAAAATGGGAAACTCATCGGCGCCGTAACCCACGTGTTTATTGATGATCCCACAAGAGGATACGGCATTTTTATTGAAAAAATGCTCATAAGTGAAAATGAAATAAAAAGTTAGAAAAGAGCAAGGCAAAGCCTTGCTCTTTTCTCATTCTAATCCCAATAACCAATTTACGCTTACCTTTAATATTTTTGATAGCTCACGTAGTTCATAATCTGCCACAAAACGCGTTCCAATCTCGATGCGAGAAACGCTATCTCGTTCAATAATGATCCCTGCCACTTGCAACTGTGCCGCCAGATCGCTTTGCGTCAACCGCTGTTTGCACCTTGCCTCATGCACCCGCTCTCCGCTGATATTTTTCTTTCCATTGTAATCATAAATCTTCATACAATTATCATCCCCCAAAATATGTCAAAGATAAGAATTTTTCTTGACTTTAACATATTTTATTCATATAATTGTGTTAAAGATAAGAATTTACATAAATTATTTTGGAGGTATAATAATGCAAAAGGAAGTAATAATTAAAAGAATAATTGCAGTAGTTGTGGCTATTGTGCTCATGATTGGCATTTCCGTCGGAGTAGCAACAATTATCCATAAACGAGACAATGCTACTGTCTCTACTACCATTGCAAACGGTTTGTCAGCTTATGAGCTTGCAGTGGAGTACGGCTATGAGGGAACGATACAGGAATGGCTGAGCTCTCTGAACGGCAAATCCGCCTATGACATTGCTGTAGAAAACGGTTACAGTGGTAGCGAGGAGGAGTGGTCTGCCTCGCTGGATACTGCTATGAACAACACAGCAAACATCAAGACTGCCAAATTTTCCTCATCCGGTGAGCTACTCATTACCCTGTCGGACGGCACAGTGCTTAATTGCGGCAAGGCAGCCGGCACCGACGGTAAAAATGGAACCGACGGCAAGGACGGTAAAGACGGCAAGAACGGCAAAGATGGCACGAATGGTAAAGACGGCACAGACGGTGCCGACGGTAAGGATGGCGTAGGCATCACCGCCGCCAACGTTAATTCAGACGGTCAACTGATTATTTCTCTATCCAACGGTCTCAGCTATAATTTGGACAAGGTCGTTGGGCAAAACGGCAACGACGGTATCAGCGTCAGCAAAAGTGAAATCAACGAAAAGGGCGAGCTGGTGCTCACCTATTCCAACGAACAAACCGCCAATCTTGGTGTCGTGATCGGCGCCAGCGGCAAAGATGGCGTTGATGGTAAAGACGGCATCGACGGTAAAGACGGCATCGACGGTAAAGACGGTGCCGATGGTAAAGACGGTGCCGATGGTAAAGACGGCGTTGATGGTAAAGACGGCGTTGATGGTAAAGACGGCGTTGATGGTAAAGACGGCGTTGATGGCAAAGACGGTGCCGATGGTAAAGATGGCATCGACGGTAAAGATGGCATCGACGGTAAAGATGGCATCGACGGTAAAGATGGCATCGACGGTAAAGACGGCGCCGATGGTAAAGATGGCATCGACGGTAAAGACGGTGCCGACGGTAAAGACGGCGTCGACGGTAAAGACGG
>JAZROO010000049.1:0-4825 GCA_045648705.1 Eubacteriales bacterium
GCTACAAATTCACAAGTGTAGCAATGAGAAAAACCTTTAATGGCGACAAATATCTTTTCTCACCGACCTTTGAAAGCTTTGTGCATGAAGCATTAGCAAACGGCGCGGAGGACAGCGCAACCAAGATTGTTGTAAGAATCAACTGGAATGGCGAAACATACAAGGCAAAGCAAGACTTTATCTATGCAGATGCGTTTGTAAAGAAAGTTGTGGAAAGTTACAACAAGACCTATGCAAACGACTATGAGTACGTATTCTCCGCAGTCCTCAAGAGAATGGGTGAGAAAGTAAGTACGATGAGCGTTTCCGCAGTCGTTATTTCCGACACCGGAGTTGAGGTCGCAAGTGAAAGTCTGCCGTTTGTGGCTGAGTAGGTGACAAAATGAAAAAATATTATCAAAAACCCGAAACCGAGTTTGTTTCACTCGATATGGCAGAGGTCATCACCGCAGGGGATGACACCGAACTCGGTGTTGAGTCTAATCCTTTTCTGGCGGCTGTGTTGGAAGACGAGGCAGCAGAAAAATAAGTATTACAATTTATCCCCCACAAATCCGTTTGGATTTGTGGGGGCTTTAGTAAAAGAAAGGCAAAGCTATGGCTGATATGATAAAAAAAGGGGTACACGGGTGCAGTAAAGAGGAAAGTTATATTGCACCCACCGATCCGCTGATTTTAGAGCGTCTGGAATGGTTTCGTGATCAGAAATTGGCGCTGATGATGCATTTCGGACCCTATTCACAGATGGCGGCAGAATGTTCGTGGTGTCTGTCGGAAGAAGATAGTTGGGCAAGAGGAGAAGTGGACTGGGAAGATGATTTAGAGACCTTTCGTAAGCAGTATTGGGATCTGAACAAATCCTTTAATCCCGTACGTCTGCAACCCGACAAAATCGCGCAGTTTGCGGCAGATAACGGCTTTAAGTATCTGATTTTCACCACCAAGCATCACGACGGTTTTTGTATGTTTGAAACCGAGTATTCCGACTACAAGGTAACCGCCCCCGATTGTCCGTTTCATACCCACAAGTATGCCAATGTGACCAAAGCAATGTTTGATGCATTCCGTGAAAAAGGGCTCGGTATTGCCGCCTATTTTTCCAAACCAGACTGGCACTGCCCGTGGTATTGGGCGGAGGGAATGGAAAAACCCGTTGGCAAAAATCGCCGTCCCACCTATAAACCGGAAGAGCATCCTGAAATTTGGGAGGCGTTTACCCAATATACCCATAATCAGTTGATGGAACTGGTGGAAAACTACGGAAAGCTTGATATTTTGTGGTTGGACGGTGGAACTGTCAGACCTTCCAATGGTTATGACATTCGTTTGAGTGAACTGGTGGAAAAGGCGCGAAAGGTACAGCCTTGGCTGATTACTGCCGACCGTACCGCCGCTACCGAAAACGAAAACTATATCACACCCGAACAAGCGATTCCCGACCGCGTAATCCACGTGCCGTGGGAAAGCTGCATCACCGTTGGTAAGCGTTGGATATACCGCTATAATGACAATTATAAATCCTCTCGCACTTTGGTGCGTATGCTCATTGAGGTTGTCAGTCGCGGCGGCAACCTTGCCATCAACATTGGTCCGCAGGCAGACGGACGATTGCCGCTGGAAGCCGTAAAAGAGGTGGAAGGACTGGGCGGTTGGCTTAAGGTCAACGGGGAAGCCATCTATGGCACCCGCGCACTTGAAACGGCGCAGATTGAAGGCGTGATGTACACCAAAAAGGGTGACGCGCTGTACGCGCTGATGCCTTTAAATGAGGAGGAAACGCTCGGCAAAACACTGCTGATTCCGACCGACAGAGAAATTAAAGAAGTGATTTGTCTGGATGGAAGCATCTCCCTGCCGTTTGAAAAAACGGATAAGGGTGTGAAAACAACACTTCCCGACGAAATGGTGGGCACCTGTCCCTATGCCGTCGCCTTTAAATTAATATAAACTAAGCCCCTTGCATCGCAAGGGGCTTAATTTATTTATCAAATGAAACAGGTTTGGTTTCACCTGTGGCAAAGGCGTTGGGGCCGGGGTCGGACATGGAAAAATACATACGCGCGGCCTTGGTCGTGCCGAAATCTCTGTTGGAGCCTGAATTTTGCACTTTATTAAAGGCATCGCGGAACATTTGGTTGTGCGCTTCCTCACGGTTGAGCAGAAAATCGATGGTCTCGCGCACCTTTTTGTCATCAATCTGCCGATAGAGATATTCATAAACCACCTTGGCTCGTTGTTCTGATGCGATATTACTCAAAAGATCAGCGCACAAATCACCCGTAACCGTCACGTAATCGCCTGTCCAAGAGTAACCCGAAGCATTGATAAGACCGGGATTAAGTCCCAAAAGCACGTGTGACTGAATCTCACCTGCAGGCACTTTTCCGGCATCAACATCCTCTCCGTTTAAAAGATTGATGGTCTGCGCCACCATCTCCATATGACTGAGTTCCTCGGCAGCAATGTCGAGAAACAAATCTTTAATCTCGGCATCCTTTATTCTGAAACTTTGTGACATATACTGCATTGCCGCCTTGAGTTCACCGTTGCCGCCGCCAAGCTGCTCTTGCAAAAGTGCCGCATACTGCGGATTTGGCTTTTCCACCGCCACCGGATGAAAAAACATTTTTTCGTGTTTGAACATTCTGTTACCTCCCTTTATTTTCTACCATTTATTGTTTTGATTTTTTGAAAAATTATACCAAAAGAACGGCAAAATTATATCGCCGAGAATAACTGCGCCCACAGCAACGGGGACCCCGAATTTTAAAGTCCGTTTTATAGGACAGCAAACGTGTTAAAATCAGATTATAAAAAAAGGAAGGGAGAAAAAATATGAGTTTATTTAATTTTAACGGTGACGGCAAAACCGACGATTTTGAAAGAGCGGCGCGCTTCTGCGCGGCAATGGAGAGGGACAAAGAAGAAAAGAAGGAGGCGCTCATCGCGGCAGGGCTTGATCCGGAAGAACTTGCCGAGATGGACTGCTTTGCACGCCGAGAGACACTTGAACAAGCAGGTTTTGACCCTGACGAATATGCTTTCTAACCCCATTCGTACCAACCTAACAAAAAATCGAGTGCTCATTTCCAACATTCAAGTTGGTTATGAACACTCGATATGGTCGGGATGACAAAGATGCCGCAAGTTCCAATTTATTTCAAGCAATAAAAAAAGCACCCCGCAGGGTACTTTTTTATTGGTCGGAGTAGCGTTATAGTAATCAAGCGTAAACACGCATAAATACTAGGTTTTTCGCAGCCATAAACAGTACATATCCCTTGATTGCTATATGTTTTACTTACAAGAAATTCAGTGTCTATGCAAGGACAAAAGAAGAATGCGAAAAACTGCTAGCAGAGATGATAGAAAAAAAGAGAGCAGAGATAAAAGAGCAAATGAAAAAATAAATATTTGTAATAAATGGCTATCATTATTGCAATGGTGATCATTTTTTCACAAAATTAATGGTTGAAATTACAAACAATTAATTTTATAATAAGAGTAAAGTTTAATGATTTTGAGGGATATTATGAAGATTAATCAAGAAAGATTAAATGCATATTTGAACAAAATTAGTGGCAGTCCATGTCCTTTGTGCAGAAATAATAAGTGGCAACTCAATAATACTGTTTTTCAAACTATAGAGTATGATACAAAGGGAATTATACTAGGCGGTGCTTCTTATCCTGTAGTGCCACTCACTTGTATGCATTGCGGAAACACATACTTTATAAATGCACTTGTTGCTGATTTGATAGATCGCCCGAATGAAGAAAATCTTGATTTGGATATTGCCCCTATAAAAGATGTTGGAAAGGGTGATTAAAATGATTACTGAAGAAAGAATTATAAATCATCCAACAAATGATACGTATGAACAAGGCAGTATAAAGACAATTGAACACGATGAAACGGTTACTATAAGAAGACCGACAAACCACACTGAAATATCAATGATGGAAAACGATTGGCAAAGTATCAAGGGAAAAATTCATGCTCTTTCGTTAAAAAAACGATTGAATTTATCAGCTGTTGTTTTTGGTGCTATGGTACCATATTGTATCGATATTATCGCAGATTTTATTAATAATACCTCGCCTAATTATTTTCCTTTTATTATTTGCGTAATTTTATTAGTGTTGGTGAATTTTTTGGCTAAATATATACCTTTTATTGGTGATGACCAAATTGCCGAAAATAAAGTGCATTTAGAAGATTTGAAAAAAATGATAGCACAAGTCGATTCTTCATTTCAAAACAAATAATTTGTTTTAATAGATATAATAATACCCATAGTAATTATGTGATTACTATGGGTGCTATTATTTTACCACCAAGCTGTTAGGGTGCCATCGTTTTCATATTCTACAGTATATCCTAATGCTTCTAAAATCGCACCGAAATCATCTGTTTCATATTTAGTATCAAAATAATTAAAAATATCTTCCTTGTTATCCTTGTGAATTTCAGACCAGTCGTAATTGCCCATAAGATAGAGTATTAGTGATTTTTCTGCAGCATCTAAAGGATACTCCTCAATAATATTAAACATTTCATCTTTGTTATCGCATAACGAAATATCAGCAGCGGCAATCGAATATTGGTATATATCTAAAACTTTGAGATTGACAAAAAATTCTGGAACACTCCAATTATTAATATTTTTAGCGATATTAGTAGGGTTGAAATCTATTGTTTCTAATTCTGCTATGTGTTTGCAAACATCTTCTTTAACTTCATTAGAGAAACTATCATATATGTTATGCCAATCATCAGACAATGTATTTTCAAGTTTGCCTTCAATACTTGTTAATGCGTACCA
>JAZROO010000050.1:0-4655 GCA_045648705.1 Eubacteriales bacterium
AATTAAACACGTTTGCAAATTAGTGATAAGTGATGCAGCTATGCCGTGATGGGTGATGCGATGCGTTCCGCTCACGCGCCGAAGGCGTGCATCACAGGCGAAGCCTGCATCACGCACAAGGTGCGCATCACGTTCCGCAAGGAACGCATCACGAAAAAAATCACCTTTGTCGAAAGACAAAGGTGACTTTTTTTATGGAGCGGGTGACGGGGCTCGAACCCGCTACCTCAACCTTGGCAAGGTTGCGCTCTACCAGATGAGCTACACCCGCATATCGCTCCATAAGGAACGATATATATTATAGCCGATGAATATAGAAAAGTCAAGCACTTTTTTCAAGTTTTTTAAAAAATTAATCAGGTCTGCCTGTTAAGGCGCCCATTTCGCTAAGATCGGGATAGTCCAGTTGCCTGAGCACCTCATATACGACTACCGCTACCGCGTTGGAAAGGTTAAGGGAGCGCACGTATCCTTTCATGGGGATGCGGATGCATTGCTCATAGTGCTCTTTGAGCAGTGGCTCGGGCAGTCCGTGACTTTCTTTGCCAAAAACAAGGTAGATATCCTTGTCGGCAGGAAAGCTTACTTCCGAATGGCACTTTTGCCCTTTGGTAGAGCAAAAATAAAATTCACCTGTTTTGCCCTTATAAAATTCTTCCCAATTTTTGTAGGTGGTGACGCTTAAATACTTCCAATAATCCAGTCCTGCTCTGCGAATACTGCGTTCACTCAGTTCAAACCCGAGCGGCTCGATTAAATGAAGATGACAACCCGTTACCGCGCAGGTGCGGGAAATGTTGCCTGTGTTTTGCGGAATCTCAGGCTCGTAAAGAACAATATGAATCATGGCACTCAGACCTCAAAGTCAAGGCAAAGGCGAGTTTCGGTATAGGGGCGGACAAAGGTGTCTGCCACGTAAACGTGCTCGGGGTGAATGGCGTAGCCTTTCAGCATTTCTTCATTTTCAAAAGCCGAATCAAGCATAACATCGGCATTGGAGGAGGAAAGCCCCTCGGTTTGCACCTTGATTTCAAGCAGTCCGGGAATCTTGCCTTGGAGCGCCTCTAAATTCTTTTTAATATCGTTTTTGACGGAGGGAGTATTGTGCTCCTCTTTTAGTTTCCATAAAATAATGTGTTTAACCATTTTGATACCTCGTTTTGATTTTTGATATAGTTGATTATGCGGATATTATATCACACAATTGCTTTGGGTGCAACCTTTTGGTAAAGTTGGACAATGGGTGAAACATAATATATATTGTTGTTTTAGTTAAAGATTGGCAATAATAATGAATGTTGACTTTATCTTTTGGGTGAGGGAGGAACTATGGATCGTTTTACCAAAAAAGCCGCCACGGTATTGGCGCAGTCACCTGAATGCGCCGGTAAGTTGGGGCATACCTATATTGGCAGTGAGCATTTACTGCTGAGTTTACTGATGGAAAGGGACTGTATCGGTGCAAGACTGCTGCTCTCGCGCGGCATCACTTATGAAAAAGCTGAGAAAAAGGTGATTGCGCTGGTGGGCAGAGGAGTGCCGCGCACCCTTTGTTCCAAGGATATGACACCGAGGGTGCGCCGCATCATCGAGCAAAGCTTTTCTGCCGCCCGTCGCTACGGACAATCGCAGGTGGGTACCGAGCATTTGCTTTGCGCGCTGCTCGGAGAGGAGCAAAGCACCGCGGCGGTGGTGATTGAAAAGATGGGCGCCGATTCGACGGCACTGTATGAAACCGTCAAAGACAAACTTCGTCAGCAAGACCCAATGGGTGAGGGACGAAATAAGGCGCCTAAGACGTTGCAAAAATACAGTGTCTGTCTTACCGCTAAAGCAGCCCTCGGGCAACTGGACCCACTGATTGGGCGCACCGAGGAACTGGAAAGACTGATGGTGATTCTCTGCCGCAGAAGTAAAAATAATCCCTGTCTGATCGGGCAACCGGGTGTGGGCAAAACGGTACTTGCCGAGGGACTTGCAAGTGCCATTGTGGCAGGACAGGTGCCGTCACTTTTGCAAGGAAAACAGATTTATCAACTGGAACTGACGGCAATGGTCGCAGGTACCAAATATCGTGGTGAATTTGAGGAACGCATCCGTTCTATCGTAGAGGAATGTGAGAAAAACCCCAATATTATTTTGTTTATCGACGAGGTGCACACCATTATGGGCGCAGGTGCGGCAGAGGGTGCGGTGGATGCCGCCAATATCTTAAAACCTGCTCTGTCGCGCGGAAAAATCCGTCTGATCGGTGCAACCACCATTGCCGAGTATCGTAAACATATTGAAAAGGACAGTGCGCTTGAGCGCCGTTTTGCGCCTCTGTATTTAGAGGAGCCCACCCCCACGCAAACCAAGGAAATTATAATGGGGCTTTTGCCGCGCTTTGAGGAGCATCATCACGTGCTCATCGAGCCCGAAGTGGCGCAGGCGGCAGTTGACCTCAGTGTACGATATCTGCACGAGCGGTATCTGCCCGACAAAGCAATCGATCTGCTCGACGAGGCGTGTTCCCGTGTTGCGCTGAAAGGATACGGATGCGCGCAAACGGAAATGGAAGCCGCACTGGAGCACGGTATGATTCCCGAGAATTACGATGCCCCGATTTTGCAGGTGCCGCGGCAGTCTTTGGTGCAGGTGATCGCAGATATCACGGGTATTCCTGCAGGCAGTGTCGGCACGGACGAACGCCATCGTCTTGCCGATTTAGAGGAGCAATTGTCCCAAAAGGTGCTCGGACAGCAAAAGGCGATCTCCTCCCTTACCGATGCGGTGCGCTGTGCCCGACTGGGTCTTGGGGACAACCGCAAACCGATGGGATGCTTTCTGTTTGTGGGGCCGACGGGAGTGGGTAAAACCTATCTGTGTAAGGTGCTCAGTGAGGCACTGTTTGACAGTAAGGATGCATTTATCAAACTGGATATGAGTGAGTATATGGAAAAGCACACGGTGTCCCGTTTGATTGGTGCACCGCCGGGCTACGTCGGGCACGAGAGTGGTGGCAAACTCATTGATAAGGTGCGCACCCACCCCTATTCCGTCGTTCTTTTTGACGAGATTGAAAAGGCGCATCCCGATGTTTCCGCTCTGCTTCTTCAAATTATGGAGGACGGTGTTCTGACCGACGGCATCGGCAAAACCGCAGATTTTCGGCACTGTGTCGTGGTGTTGACCTCCAATATCGGTGCAGGCACAAGCGGTATTGGTTTCGGGGAGCAGGGCAAGGCAGGCAGTGCGGCACTTGAGGGGCAACTCAGGCAACATTTTTCTCCGGAACTTCTAAACCGTTTGGACGAAATTATTTTGTTTGAGCGCCTTGGCAAAGAGCAACTTGTCAGTATTGCGCGGCTGTTGCTTAAAAAATTGGAGGAGCGTCTTGGCGCCGAGGGGTACGACATTCATTTTGACGATGAGGTCTGCAACTGGGTGGCTTCCGCTAAGGATACCGCGCGCTACGGCGCGCGACCCCTTGCGCGCTTTATTCACACCCATATTGAAATTCCCCTCAGCCACGCACTGCTTCGCGGTGAACTGCCGCCCAACACTCTTACCAAAGAGCACCTTGAAGAGATGGAAAGTAAGCGCTGTGTGATAAGTTAGCACAAAAAATTCAAAGGTAGGAAAACCGACCCTCTTGTCGACGGTTTTCCTGCGGCTCTACGGGCAAATCGCAGGGCGGCGGGGTCGTCGCCCTCATTGCCTCATTTGCCACACCGAAATCAAAAACAACACTGTATGATTTCGGTGCAAGGCAAGAGGCAATGCACCTCCTCCCATTTCCCCAAAAAATCACGCTATCGCTACCAATTTTTTGGGGTGCCCCGAGACCGCCGCCTGTCAAGTTTGTAATAAAAATGATGAGCAGAATTTTGTTCTGCTCATCGTTTTTTTAGTTATAAGCTCTGTAAAGGAAGGTTGCGATTTGGCCGCGGGTGCAAGGAGAGTTCGGGCTGAAAGTGGTTTTGGTTGTGCCGGAGGTAATGTTATTCTTTACCGCCCAAAGCACAGCGTTATAGTAGTAATCGCTCTTCTTTACATCCTTGAAGGGATTGGCGGTGTTTACTTTCTTGCCGCCTGCTGCTCTCCACAGGAACGCGGCAATCTGGCCACGGGTGCAAGGCGCGTTGGGGGAGAAGGTGGTTTTGCTCGTTCCCGATGTAATTCCCTTGCCGACTGCCCACAGAACTGCCTTGTAATAGAAGTCGCTCGACTTAACGTCGGTAAAGGGATTCTTGCCTGATTTGGGAGTGGGCTGGCCTGCCGCACGCCACAGGAATGTAGCAATCTGACCACGGGTACAAGCAGCATTCGGAGCAAAGGTTGTTTTGCTCGTTCCCGAAGTGATACCATTTTGCACCGCCCACAGTACAGGGGTGTAATAGAAATCAGAAGCCTTTACATCGGTGAAAGGGTTGTTTTGAACCTTCTTGTCAATGGGCTTGGAGGCCAGTAAGGTGTTACACTTGGTGCAACGCTGTTCTTTCAGACCGGTCTTGGTGGTTGTGGGCTCCTTGACCGTCTTCCACTGACCTGCCGTATGATTTTTAACAGGCAGAACGACCTTGTTCTTAATCGGCATCGTACATACAGTACATTCGGTATGTCCTACTCCTGTTTTCGTACAGGTTGAGACTTGGTCTTCTATAATGCCGCCT
>JAZROO010000051.1:0-4151 GCA_045648705.1 Eubacteriales bacterium
ATGTATTATGCACTTATAATATTGTCGGTCGTAATGTTTGGCGGTTGCTTTGCCCTTAATGATGTATATCGAAAGATCAAGGGCAGCAGTATAAAAATCAGTCTGCAGTTTTCTTTGGTAGGTTCTCTTGCGGGATTTATATTCCTGACAATTGTAAATGGCTTTAAGTTTGAATTTACTCCGTTTACATTGATTATGGCAATTCTTGCTACGATCAACGGTTTTGCCTTTACCTTCTGTTCCTTTAAGGCGCTTGATAGAATCAACCTATCCCTTTATTCGCTGTTTTCAATGCTTGGCGGTATGGTGCTTCCGTTTTTGCAGGGCATAGTATTCTACGGTGAAAAAATGACGGTAGCAAAAGCGGTCTGTTTTTTATTCATAACGGTTGCGCTTATCTTGACGGTCGAACAAGGGGAAAGAAAAAGGGGTACGATTTATTATATATGTATATTTGTGCTGAATGGTATGTCGGGTGTGCTTTCAAAGTTTTTTGCCGAAACCAATTTTCCTAAAACAAGCGCAACAGGATACACAAATTTAATTTCTATTTGCAGCGTGGCTATTTCTGCGTTTTTATTGTTGACCGTTTTCAAAAAGAAACCTGAGGGTGAGTCTTTTTCTCTGTCAGGAACGATTGTTGGGGCAGCAGCAGGTATTACAAATAAACTTGCCAATTTAATTCTTGTTATCGCTCTTGCTTATGTTGATGCATCGGTTCAATATCCAATGGTAACGGGCGGCGTGATGATCGCCTCGACCCTTATTTGTTTCTTTGGAAAAAATAAGCCCTCTAAAAAAGAGGTTTTAGCTATTGTTGTTGCTTTTGTCGGCTTATTGTTGTTGTTTGCAATTCCCGTATAAAAAGGAGATGTTATTATGAAAAAAATTAAAATCGGTATTTTCGGTGCAGGCAGAGGCGCAGATCTCGCAAGAGATTTTATGCTGCTGGGGGCAGATATTGTCGCCCTCTGTGATTTCAGAAAGGATCGCTGGGAGCGTGCCAAGAAAAAGGTGGGAAGCGATACGGTATTCTATGAAGATTTCGATTCCTTTCTGGAGCATGAGATGGACGCGGTGGTGATTGCCAATTATTTTCATGAGCACACATCCTTCACAATAAAATGCTTTGAGAAGGGATTGCATGTTTTTTGTGAGTGTATCAGCAACGGTACCATGGCAGAAGGCATCGAACTGCTCAGAGCCTTTGAAAAGAGCAACAGTATTTATATGCTTGCCGAAAATTATCCCCAAATGAAATTCAACCGCGAAATGAAACGCGTATGCAGCGGCGGCACTTTGGGTAAAATTCTTTATGCCGAGGGCGAGTATAACCACCCCAGTGATCCGTATGATACAACCTTTAGAAAACGATATAACTATTTCCCTGAGCATTGGCGTAATTTTTTACCGAAAAGTTATTATATCACCCACTCTTTAGGACCTGTTATGTGGGCAACAGGCGCCACTCCTAAGCGCGTGACGTCCTTTGCCTCATTCGCGCCCATAGAGGGTGATGTTCCCACCGCAAGTTTTGGCGGTGACGGAGTTTCAATCATTACCACGCAAAATGACGACGGCTCCATTTTCAGAATCACCGGTTGTGCCGCCTTTGGCGGACACCACAATTCATACAGAGTCTGCGGCACCCAAGGCCAAATTGAAAATTTGCGCGGCATGGGCAGCAAGGTTATGCTCCGCTATAACGATTGGTCAAAGCCCGAAGGCAAAGAAGAGATAAATCTTTACGAGCCTGACTGGAACGACCCCGAGGAAGAAATGTTTAAGACCAGCGGTCATGGCGGCGGCGACTATTTGACCTGCCGAATGTTTCTTGACTGCATAAAGAACGGAAAGCAACCGGAACATCCTTTTGATATATACAGTGCAATCAATATGTCCTCTGTTGCCATTCTTGCGCACCGCTCCATGCTGGAGGGCGGCAAACCTTACGACATTCCCGACTTTACAAAGGAAGAAGACTGCAAACTTTACGAAAATGACCGCCTCTCCCCGTTTTACGGTACTGATGGTAGCAAACCTACCATACCTTGCTGTTCTCATACTGATTTTAAACCCACCGAAAAGCAAATCGAAAATTATAAAAAGATGTTGGAAATCGAGTAGCAGAACATTTATAACGCAAGCAAAAACTTTGGTTTTTGCGGCTTATTTGCCAAAAAATAGATAATGCAAAGCCAACAATTCTACCCAGAGTAGAGTTGTTGGCTTTTATCTATATAAAATTCTATTGATTTGAGATAAGATATTGCTTATAATAAAAGAGAAAAGAGGTGGATATTCTTGAACAAACCGATTAAATTCTCTGAGAATTTGAAGTATTACAGAACCAAGCTTTGCCTTACCCAAAGGCAACTGGCAAAGCATATCGGATACACGGAAAAATCCGTCAGCAAATGGGAAAACGGCAACGGCCTTCCCCCAATGGAGATGCTTTTAAAACTTGCAGATCTTTTTAAAATTTCGTTAGACGAGCTCGTGTTTGAAAAAACGACCTGCAACTATTTTCTCGGCATTGACGGCGGCGGAACAAAAACGGTGTTTAAGCTGATTGATGAAAACGGCACGACACTCAACAAAATTTATAAGGGCTCTTGTAATCCCAATGACATCGGCATTGAAAATGCTTTTGCACTTCTTAAAGACGGAATCAACGAAGCGTGCAGGGGTATCCCTTTTGCAAATATCACGATGTTTGCAGGAATTTCCGGTGGCGGTCTTACGGGCAATAACAATAAGATGTTAAGCCGTTTTTTTGATAAATTCGGCTTTTTCGCGTTTGATAACGGCAGTGATATTGAAAATCTTGTGGCGCTTTCCGAGCAAGAAAAATGCATCTTAATTATTATGGGTACAGGCTTTGTCGTTTACGCTCTTGACGCAGAGAAGCGCAAAAGAATTTCAGGTTGGGGGCAGTTTTTTGATGAAGGCGGCAGCGGTTATACGCTTGGCAAGGATGCCATTACCGCGGCACTGTGCGAAATTGACGGCAGCGGTGAGAAAACTTTGCTGACAACTCTTTTTAGTGAGCGGCTGGGAGAAACTGTCGAGGGGCATCTTGCAAAGTTCTATCAAGGCGGAAAACGGTATATCGCCTCCTTTGCCGACCTTGTGTTTGCGGCAGCAGAACAAGGGGACAAAATCGCCTTTGAAATATTAGAGAAAAATATGAAGTTTGTGGCGCACAGAATCAACACAGCCGCCGCAGAGTTTACAAATGACACACCCGACCAAATCCCCGTTTTGTTCTCCGGTGGAATCAGTATGAAAAATGACCTGCTGTTTCCTCTGATAGAAAAACATATAACTGCGGCAAATTGCAACCTTATAAGCATTCAAAGTGAGCCGGTTGACGGCGCACTCAGAAAAGCCAAAAAGATATTCGAGATTAAAGCCAAAGAAACAGAAAAGGGAGAATAATTATGTTGAAAACAGAAATGCGAAACGAAGCATCAAAACATATTGATAAAATGGATACATTATCTATGGTAAAACTTATCAATCAGGAGAATATGAACACCGTCAAAGCGGTAGAAGACGCGCTTACAGACGTTGCAAAAGTGTGCGACGTCGTGGCGGATTGTTTTGAAAAAGGCGGCAGACTTTTTTACATAGGCGCAGGTACATCGGGCAGACTCGGTGTTCTTGATGCCTCTGAATGTCCCCCCACCTTTGGCGTTCCCGGCAGTCAGGTAATCGGCATTATCGCCGGTGGCGAAAAATGCTTGGTGCAGGCGGCAGAATCGGCAGAAGACGATGAACAAGCAGGCATACGTGACGTTAAGGCGCACAACATTTGCGAAAACGACGCAATCGTCGGCATCTCTGCAGCAGGCGGTGCGGCTTACGTTGTCGGCGCACTGAAATATGCAAACAGCGTGGGCGCTGTGACGGTCAGTCTGTCAAGCAACAGCGGCACCCCCATCGAAAAAGAAGCAAAGCTGAATATCATAACCGATACGGGCGCCGAGGTCATCACAGGCTCAACACGAATGAAAAGCGGTACCGCCCAAAAGCTCGTGCTGAATATGATTTCCACCTGCGCTATGATCAAAACAGGCAAGGTGTACGAAAACCTGATGATCAACCTCAGACCCACCAACAAAAAACTCACCGCACGAATGATAAGA
>JAZROO010000052.1:0-24978 GCA_045648705.1 Eubacteriales bacterium
CAATCAGAAGCGGCGAAGCCGTATCTTTTTTATTATTTCTTATTTATTCTCTATTCTTTCTTCTTTTAGACGAGTTTCTACTCGTCGCTTCTGGCACCCCGAAGAGGACTCTAACCTCCGACCTGCCGCTTAGGAGATACCAATGGAAACGGCTCTCGTATCCCGTATAATACCTAAAAATCCCCTGTTGTCAGGGGATTTTTAAGGTTAATGTATTATCCTGTGTTACGCCGTTACTGCTAATATTATGTTGTTTTACCTAGTCCGATTAGCAAACAATTAGCAGGGACGATTGAATTAGGGTAACGGTAATATTGCTACAAAATGCTTCGAAATTACTTGCGGTGTTCTTTCGTGTCATTCTATTTCATATTCAACGGAGTTGATTACTAAGCATCTATCATCTTTCCAATGAATTTGCATATTTTCAAATTCACCCCAATCACCAAAATAAACCCTTTGAGGTTTCTTTTCAATTTTGAAAAGAATTGCATTTATTCCACTTTTCTCGTATACATTAACGAGGGTATCTCCGCCGAGTGCACCTTGATCACTATCTATCACTTGGGCATAATATTTACCATTTGGTGACTCTACTGTTTTCACAACTGTATTTTGACCGATATTTCCAAAAATCAAGGCAATAAAACTGAAGAAACCAATCGGCAATATCATTAGTGCAGATAGAACCAATGCGGTGATTTTAAGTGATAAAGGTTTTCCGTATTTAACCGTTAAGTAGCAGCAACAAGCTGCAGATAATAATGCGCTTGCTATTACCCAAATTTGAGGACACGCAAAAATATAGAATACAGCATTGATTAAAGATAATGGCGTTATAATTGCCAATAGAATCTGTACCGTTTTGCTTTCAAGTTGATTTTTGAAAACAAGGTCGAGTATAACTATACATACGGATAGTACAGCAATTGCTACAGCGAAAACTGAAATACTTATAAGTTCAAAACTATATCCCAAACACGCTGTTATTATTACGCCTGCAGGATAAAGTATTGTCAGTGAAAATAGTAAGCACATCAAACTTGACATTGTTTTTTTCATACATATCACCTTACTCTTTCCCCAACATCTTTGCGTATTGGTTTGAGAGTGTCTTGGATAAAGTACAAAATACAACCGTCAACAATATGCCGATTCCATTTAGAAGCAATAATGCGTGTAGAATTTCTAAAACATTAGCAAAATCATTTCCTGCAAATAGATCAAAAAGATTTATTTCGTAATGGAAACCCGACCATATATAAGCACTTAATGTAATGACAAGAGTGGCAAGAAAAGAGCAATTGGAAAAACTCTTTCTGCTTTTATAGACTCTTACAAAATACCAGTTTGCTAGAGAGAGCATAAATCCGGTTGCCGGAATAACAAGATTCAACGCCCAAAATCCATTTCCAATACCCGACGGTGTTCTTGCCTCTAAGGCAACGCCGATTGTAATCAAGGCAAATGAAAGGAACAACAAAACCGACTGTAAAACAGAAGCCTTCCAATCATTGAGCTTACTAAATTTTTTCGGTGCTTTAGATACCGCAACAATATCGGATATTGCTTTCATATCTTCAAGAAGTTTCTTGCAATCATCGCAATCTCTAATATGTTCTTCAACAGCTTTTTCGCTTTCCTCGCTGCAACACCTGTCAATGTACAGCGGAATCAAATCTTTTACAATATCACAATTCATATCGTTACCTCATTCTTTCTAATAGTTTTTGTTTAGCACGGTAAAATGTAACTCGTGCCCAACTTTCGCTTTTTCCAAAGATTGAACTAATATCCTTTAATGAAAAACCGCCAAATACCGAAAGCATAAATACTTCCTTATACGGCTCCTCTAATTCGTGTAAACAAGACAAAGCTTTTTGAGAAAGTTCTTTTTGAACAAAGGCATCTTCTATACTTACATCGTTGCTTGCTACTTCGAGATCGTCAAGAGAATCTTTTTTCTTTTGATCGTTATACCACGCAAAATATGTATTCTTTGCGATTTGGCAGAGCCACACGGAAGCCTTTTCCTTGTTTTTAAGAGAGGCATAGTTCATATATGCACGAAAAAAGGTTTCTTGTGTCAACTCTTCGGACAGCGTAATATCCCGTGTCATTTTCATCAGATATTTGAAAATGAATTCTCGGTTTTCATTGAAAAGCTTTTCAAAATCAGTCACATTTTCACCGTCCTTTCAACTATTAGATTGGGGAACTTACAAAACGTTACAACAATTATAACATATTTTCTTCAAAAATTCAAAAAGTCTATGGATGAAACACACGCCTTCGCAAATTAGCAGAAATTTGCTAAAAATCCCATTAGCAGGCGATTAGCAAAACGGCGTTTTTCTGCTAATTTCCAGCTAATCGGGATATGGCGAAAGTTTGATTCTGCTCTGCTCTCTAAAAATGAAAAACTCACTCAAGAAAATGAGTGAGCAATAAAAAGTAAAAGTGCCGAAAATATAGTGTTTTCGGCACTTTTTTGGCGCGCTTGCCCGGATTCGAACCGGGGGCGTTCCGCTTATTTATTTTCCTTTGCGGTGTTTAGAGCGGAAATCAATATTTTCTTGATTTCAAGGCAATCGGTTAGCAAGGATTCACCCTCTTTTTCAGTAATGTATCCAGATAAAATGAGTAGGCGAAGCCAATATTCTGTCTCTGCGGTTTCTTTAAGAGAAATTTGTAATTTGGCGATAAAATCGGGCTTGCTGATTCCGTAAACAGCTTCGTTGGCATTAGCGCCAATCGAGGTAGCGCTGCGAACTATTTGCTTGGCAATAATCGTCTCTTTCTTCGTTTTGGTCAGATACTTATGGAGTTTGACAATACGGGCAGCAAAGAGGAGGGATTTATCAAGCAATGGATTTTCCTTTTTCATATTTTTCCTTTCCGATTTCAAAGAATAAAGAAAAAAGAATAAAGAATAATGAACAATCAGAAGCGGCGACGCCGTATCTTTTTTATTATTTCTTATTTATTCTCTATTCTTTCTTCTTTTAGACGAGTTTCTACTCGTCGCTTCTGGCACCCCGAAGAGGACTCTAACCTCCGACCTGCCGCTTAGGAGGCGGCCGCTCTATACAACTGAGCTATCGGGGCATATATCTAGTTTATTTTATGGTATGAAAGCGCAAAAGTCAAGAGCGGTGTAAATTGTAATAATAAAAAATTCTTTTTTGTAAAAAGACTTTACTTTCTTTAATATATTATATATAATTAATATGTATAAGTATGTTTTAAGAAGGGAAGCACCCAAATGAAAGTATTAGTGGTTTTTGGCGGACAGAGTAGTGAATATGAAGTGGCGTGTCGCAGTGCGGCATATGTTGTCAGCCAAATTGACAGAAGCAAATATGAAGTGCACACGGTGGGTGTGACCAAGGGTGGCAGATGGCTTTATACCTACGCTCCGGCTGACGAGATTGCAAATCTCTCTTGGGAAAAGGATAAAGACAATCGCCCTTGTGTTCTTTCTCCCGATGCTCGTCTTCGCGGTCTGCAGTTTGCAGACGGGGAGCTGATGCCGGTGGACGTGGTATTTCCGGTAATGCACGGCAAAAACGGTGAGGACGGCGCGATTGCCGCACTTTGCCAAATGGCAAATTTGCCGCAGGTTGGTTGTTCTATGACCAGCGGTGCTATTTGTATGGACAAAATGATCACCAAGGTCATTTGTGAAAAGTATGATATTCCGCAGGCAAAATGGAATTATTGCTTTGCGCACGATATTGAAAGTGATATTGAACAAGCGGCGGCAAAGGTGATGCAGGGACTGGAATATCCCGTGTTTGTAAAGCCTTGTTCTGCAGGCTCATCGGTCGGTATCGGCAAGGCTAAGGATAAAGAGGCACTGTTTGCGGCATTGAAAGAAGCGGCAAACCACGATTTTAAAGTAGTGGTGGAACAGTTTATCGCGGGTCAGGAAGTGGAGATCGCGGTGTTGGGCAGTCGCTTTGACCCTGTGGTTTCTCTGCCCGGTGAAATCGAGCCGACCGCAGAGTTTTACAGTTATGATGCCAAATATAATGACGATTCTTCCAAACTGCACATTCCTGCCAGAGTGGAGGAAAAGACGATTGGTAAGCTCAGAGAACTGGCGGCAAAAATCTTCAAGATTCTTGATTGCGCAGGAATGAGCCGAGTGGACTTTTTTGTTACCAAAGAGGGAAATATCCTTTTTAATGAAATCAATACCATTCCCGGACATACTGCCATCAGCATGTATCCCAAGCTGATGGGAGCTTACGGAATTGACGGTAAAGAATGTATGACCGCCTTAATTGAAGGCGCCTTGGAAAGAGGACTGGAATAATGCTTGGAGTGTTTGACAGCGGACTGGGCGGTCTTTCCTCTATTAAGGAAATTGCCCGTTGTCTGCCCAATGAGGATATTGTTTATTTTGGTGATACCGGCAGAGTGCCCTACGGTACGCGCAGTGCGGAAATCATCACGAAATATGCTCTGCAAGACGCCAGATTTTTGATGCAGTTTTCCCCCCGTGCCATTTTGGTAGCGTGCGGAACGGTAACCAGCGTTGCGTTGGATACTTTGCAGGAGAACTTTAATATTCCGATTTTGGGTGTGGTGGATGCCGCGGTGGATGCGGCACTTGCGGCAACCAAAAATCAAAAAATCGCGGTGCTTGGTACACAGGCAACCATTCACAGCGGCTCATATGCCAAAAAGTTGAAAGAAAAGTGCGATACGGTCGAAGTTATTGCGATTCCCTGTCCGTTGTTTGTTCCGCTGGTGGAAAACGGACACATTGATGCTTCCGATCCGATTGTTAAAGCAACCGTTGCCCACTATTTGCAAGCGGCAATTGATTTTGGGGCAGATACCGTGATACTCGGTTGTACCCATTATCCGCTTCTAAAAGGCGCTATCGGTGAGTTTATCGGTCAAGAGGTAAAACTCATCAATGCGGCGGCAGAGGCGGTACAGGCGCTCAAAAAAGTGCTTGGGGAAATGGGCGCAGAGGAAAGCGGAAAACAACGATTTTTCGTATCTGACTCGCCCGATGGCTTTGCCAAAACGGCACGTATCTTTCTGAAAAAGGATATCAAGAAAGCGGTGGAGAAAATTGACATCGGAGCCTACTAATGTAAAAATAACCCTTTCACTCCAACCCGAAGGAGAAAGTGAGCAAATTTTTTCGGAACGGGGAGTGTTTCTTTCTCAAAAAGAAAAGGCACTTGTGAAAATGGATAAGCGACGCTTTCAGATTGAAAAGGACAGGGTGCTCATCTTTCAGGGATACACCATTGAACTGAGGAAAGACAGGGAGACAAATCTTGATTATCCCACCCCTTACGGCACTTTATCGATGAGCGTTAAAACCAAAAAACTGGACATTTCCGCCGATCTTATGACAGTGACGGCAAAATACAGCCTTTGCTCTGCAGGTCAGCGTATACACGATATTGAGATGAAACTGAAAACAGAAACGGAGAAATAATCATGCAAAACCCGACCAAATTTATAATGGATATGCTGCGTGAAAAAATCATTTGTGCAGCCACTGCTTTGCAACAAGAAGGTCAGTTGCCTTCAGGGGAACTTGCCGATTTTGAACTTGAAATTCCCAAGGATATTACCAACGGTGATTTTTCCACCAACTTTGCCATGAAACACGCTCGCGTGTTCCGTCTGGCACCTCGTGCCATCGGTGAAAAGGTGGTAGAGGCTTTGGGTCAAGTGCCGTATGTGCAAAGTGTTGAAGTGGCAGGTGCCGGTTTTATCAATTTTGTGATGGACCAAAGTTATTTTGCAATGATTTTGGATGCCGTTGCAGAAATGGGAGAAAATTACGGTAAAAGCAATCACTTTGATGGTGAAAAGGTAATGGTGGAATTTGTTTCCGCTAACCCCACAGGACCGATGCATATGGGTAACGCGCGCGGCGGTATCATTGGTGATTGCCTGGCTTCCTTGCTGGAATGGGCAGGCGCGGACGTGCACAGAGAGTTTTATGTAAATGATGCAGGCAATCAGGTGTCTTTGTTCGGAAAATCACTTTTTGTCCGTTTGCAGCAACTGCTTCACGGGGAAGACTTTATGGAGTTTCCCGAGGACGGTTATCACGGTGACGACATTAAGGTACTTGCAAAATCCTTTTTAGAGGCTCATCCCGATGCCAAAGACTTGTCTGAGCAAGACGTGACGGCGCAGATGGTTGCCTTCGGTCTTGAAAAGAACATTGCTCGCATGCAAGAAGATTTGGGTAAATATAAAATCAGTTATGATGAGTGGTTCCGCGAAAGCCGTTTGCATAACAGTGGTTATGTAGCCGAGACGGTTGCGATTCTGGAAAGTAAGGGCGCTTTGTATGAAAAAGAGGGCGCCAAGTGGTTTAAGGCTACGGAATTTGGCTATGAAAAAGATGAGGTACTTGTCAAAGCCAACGGATTTTACACTTATTTTGCAGTAGATATTGCTTATCATCGTCATAAGTTTGTTGAGCGTAAATTTGACCGCGTGATTGACGTATTTGGTGCCGACCATCATGGACACACACTGCGTTTCTGGGCGGCAATGAGAGCGCTTGGTCTGGATGAGGGCAAACTGCAGTTTGTTTTGATGCAACTGGTGCGCCTGATGCGTGACGGTGAGGTTGTCCGTATGAGCAAACGTACCGGCAAGAGCATCACGCTTTCTGATTTGCTGGAGGAAATCCCCGTGGATGCCGCGAGATTTTTCTTTAATTCTCGCGCCAGCGATACAACAATGGACTTTGACCTTGGTCTTGCCACCCGTCAAGACAGTGAAAATCCTTTGTATTACGTTCAGTATGCGCACGCTCGTATTTGCTCGATTCTGCGCAATCTGGAAGAAAACGGTATCAAGTATGAGGGCGCTCCCGATTATGCTTTGCTGATCGGTGAGGCTGAGCGTGATCTTATTCGTCAGATTGCTTTGTTGCCGCAGGAAATTGTGGCATCCGCTGTGGCAAGAGAACCCTCTCGCATTACCGGTTATTGCGAAAATTTGGCGGCGGCATTTCATAAGTTTTACAACGCTTGTCCCATTAAGAGTGAACAGGGCGGACTGCGTCAGGCAAGAATCGGTCTTTGCATAGCCGCAAGACAAGCGCTGAAAAACTCACTGGCGCTGATGAATATTTCAGCTCCGGAGAAAATGTAACGAAATCTTGGGCTTTGCTTTAAGTTACGGTACAATAAAGATATAAAAATTTGGAGGGACTGCGATGGATAAATTTGTGGTTCGCGGAAAGAAAGTTTTGCGCGGTGAGGTTGAAATCTCGGGCGCCAAAAATGCCGCGGTTGCTATTTTGCCTGCCGCAATGCTGGTAGACGGCATTTGTCATATTGAAAACGTTCCTAAGATCAGTGACGTATTAAATATAATCGAAATTATGAAAAGCATGGGTGCTCTTGCCGAGTGGCACGGCAACACTTTGACGTTGGACTGCCGCCCGATCCGCACCTGTGAGGTGGGCTACGAACATGCCAAAAAGCTCAGAGCGTCTTATTACTTTATGGGCGCACTTTTGGGCAGATGCGGCAATAGCGTGGTGGCACTGCCGGGTGGCTGTGCTATCGGTGCTCGTCCCATCGATCAACATATTAAAACCTTTGAAGGTCTGGGCGCAAACGTCAGCATTGAACGCGGCAGTGTTTATTGCACTGCACCGTCGCTCAATTCGGGGCATATCTATTTTGACGTTGTCAGCGTAGGTGCAACCATCAATGCGATGCTTGCCGCCTGTAAGGCAAAGGGACTGACCATTCTGGAAAACGTTGCCAAAGAGCCGCATATTGTAGACGTTGCCAACTTCCTTAATTCCATGGGCGCCAGTATTTCGGGCGCGGGTACCAACGTTATCAAGATTCGCGGTGTGGCGCGTCTGGGTGGCGGCAGTTATGCTATCATTCCCGATCAGATTGAAGCGGGTACCTATATGGTAGCCGCCGCGGCAACACGTGGAGACGTTTTGGTCAAAAACGTAATTCCCAAGCATATGGAATGTATTTCCGGTAAACTCAGAGAAATGGGTGTAACGGTTGAAGAATATGACGATTCAATTCGCGTTTATGTCGAGGGTGACAAGGTGCTTCGTCGTGCGCAGGTCAAAACCATGCCGTATCCGGGATTTCCCACCGATATGCAACCGCAGATTGCCGTATTGATGGCAACGGTGGAAGGCACCAGTAAAGTAACCGAAAGCATCTGGGAAAATCGCTTCCGCTATGTTGAGGAACTCAAACGAATGGGTGCTAAAATCACCTTGGAAGGCAAAAGTGCCCTGATTGAAGGGGGACAAGCCCTGACGGCCGCTCCGCTTCACGCCTGTGACCTCAGAGCAGGTGCTGCGCTGATCATTGCCGCTTGTGCGGCGGAGGGCGAAAGCGTGATTGAGGACATTGAGTTTGTCGAACGCGGATATGAATGTGTAGTTGAAAAATTCCGCTCCATCGGTGCCGATATAGAAAAAATCAGTGAATAGTAAAAAACGCCCTGCATTTGCAGGGCGTTTTTTGCACAATTGAACAAATAATTCTGCAAAAATTCGGCATATTCAACAAAATTCACAAAATGCCATAAAATGTGTCATTATCTCTTGTCGAACACTATATATTGTGATAGAATAGGAGGGCACAACTAAGAAACGGAGCAAAGAAATAATGAGAATTATCAAAAGAAGCGGCGCCGAAATGGTCTTTGACGCCGAAAAAATCATCAAAGCGGTAACGGCGGCAAACGAAAGCGTTGTTGCCAGTCAGCGTATGGATGAAATTCAAATCAAAAGAATTGCCGAAGACGTGGAGCGCGCGGCAAATAACCTCAATCGTTCCTTGAGCGTTGAGGAGATTCAGGATATGGTGGAAGACCAGATTATGAATCAACGTGCCTTTGCAGTGGCAAGAAACTATATTACCTATCGTTATAAACGTTCATTGGTCAGAAAGAGCAACACCACCGATGAGCAGATTCTCAGCTTGATTGAATGCAACAACGAAGAGGTAAAACAGGAAAATTCCAACAAAAATCCGACTGTCAATTCCGTGCAACGTGACTATATGGCAGGTGAGGTATCCAAGGACATTACCCGTCGTATTTTGCTTTCCCCTGAAATCGTTGAGGCGCATGAGGCAGGTCTCATTCATTTTCACGATGCGGACTATTTTGCCCAGCATATGCACAACTGCGATCTGGTAAACTTAGAGGATATGTTGCAAAACGGTACGGTTATCTCACAAACGATGATTGAAAAGCCGCACAGCTTTTCCACTGCCTGTAATATCGCAACCCAAATCATAGCGCAGGTAGCCTCTTGCCAATATGGCGGCCAAAGCATTTCGCTGACACATTTGGCTCCGTTTGTAGACATCAGCCGTCAAAAGATTCGTTTGGAAGTTGAGGAAGAATTGCGCGGTATCGGTAGCGACTTTACCGATGAACAAGCAGCTGAAATCACTGAAAAACGTCTTAGAGAAGAAGTTCGTCGCGGTGTGCAGACCATTCAGTATCAGGTAGTTACGTTGATGACAACCAATGGTCAGGCTCCCTTTGTTACGGTATTTATGTATCTGGGCGAAGCCAAAAACGAACAAGAAAAGCGCGATTTGGCACTCATTATTGAAGAAACCCTCAAGCAACGCTACAAAGGCGTTAAAAATGAAAAGGGTGTGTGGATCACCCCTGCTTTCCCGAAACTCATTTATGTGCTTGAGGAAGACAATGTTAAAGAGGGCGCACCCTATTGGTATCTGACACAACTTGCGGCAAAATGTACCGCCAAGAGAATGGTGCCCGACTATATTTCCGAAAAGGTTATGTTGCAAAACAAAATTGACAAAAATGGGGACGGTCACTGCTACACCTGTATGGGTTGCCGCAGTTTTCTGACACCTTTTGTCGACGAAGACGGCAAAGCCAAGTATTACGGCAGATTTAACCAAGGCGTTGTGACCGTTAACTTGGTCGATATCGGCCTGTCTGCCCAAAAGAACAAAGAAAGATTCTGGCAGATCTTTGAGGAGCGTATGGAACTGTGCCACCGCGCACTGCAGGCGCGTCACGAAAGACTGACCGGTACTTTGAGTGATGCGGCTCCGATTTTGTGGCAGCACGGCGCACTGCTCCGCCTTAAAAGCGGTGAAACGATTGATAAATATCTGCACGGTGGTTATTCGACTCTTTCTTTGGGATACGCAGGTCTTTGGGAATGTGTATATGCTATGCTCGGCAAAAAGCTCACCGAAAAAGAGGGTGAGGAGTTTGGCCTTGAGATTATGCGCAAACTCAATGAATATACTGCTAAATGGAAAGAAGCGGAGAATATCGACTATTCTCTCTACGGCACTCCGCTGGAGAGCACTACCTATAAGTTTGCCAAATGTTTGCAAAAGCGCTTTGGCATCGTAGAGGGCGTGACGGACAGAAATTATATCACCAATTCTTATCACGTTCACGTAACCGAGCCGATCGATGCTTTTGAAAAGCTTTCGCTGGAAAGTAAGTTCCAAGCGCTGTCACCGGGTGGCGCGATCAGCTATGTGGAAGTGCCCAATATGCAAAACAATCTGGATGCGGTGCTTTCGGTAATGCAGTTTATCTATGATCATATTATGTATGCCGAGCTGAACACCAAGAGTGACTACTGCCAATGCTGCGGATTTGACGGTGAAATGGTGATTGAGAGTGATGAGGGTGGCAAACTCAACTGGAAATGCCCAAATTGCGGTAACACTGATCAATCCACAATGAACGTGGCTCGTCGTACCTGCGGCTATATCGGAACGCAGTTCTGGAATCAGGGCAGAACGCAGGAGATCAAGGAAAGAGTGCTGCATCTGTAATGAATTACGCAGAAATTAAAAAAACAGATATCGCCAACGGACCGGGTGTACGGGTGAGTTTGTTTGTCAGTGGTTGCCGCCATCATTGCAAAGGCTGCTTTAATCCTCAAACATGGGATTTTTGCTACGGAAATCCTTTTGATGAAACAGTCGCAGAGCAACTGATTGCGGATTTATCTCCACACTATATCGCAGGGCTGACCTTGCTGGGCGGTGATCCGCTTGAAAAAGAGAACACGGCGGCACTGATACCGTTTTTAAAAAAAGTAAGAGCTCGTTTTCCTCAAAAAAGCATTTGGTGCTTTACGGGGGACTTGTATGAAAATCTTTTAAAGCGGACAGATGCAAGAGAACTGTTTGCATTGATAGACGTACTGGTAGACGGACCGTTTGTGGAGGCACAAAAAAATATATCCCTTCGTTTCAGAGGAAGTGAAAATCAACGGTTGATTGATGTCCAAAAAAGTTTGGCGGCAGAAACTGTCGTGGAATGGATGGAGGAAAAATAAATGAAAATAGCAGTGAAAAAATTGCATGAGGATGCGGTTTTGCCGAGTCTTGGCTCTGAATATGCGGCAGGCGCGGACTTATATTCCGTGGAGGAAATCACCATTGCGGCAGGGGAAACCAAGTTGGTACACACCGGTCTTGCAATGGAAATTCCCGTAGGATACGGCGGATTTATCTTTGCCAGAAGCGGTCTTGCCACAAAGCGAGGACTGGCACCAGCCAACAAAGTCGGCGTTATTGATGCGGACTATCGCGGTGAAATTATGGTGGCACTGCACAATCACGGCACGGTTGACCAAAGCATTGAAAAAGGCGAAAGAGTGGCACAAATGGTCATTATGCCTTTCCTTGCAGCAGAGTATTTTGAAACAGATGAACTTTCCGACACTGCACGCGGTGAGGGCGGTTTTGGCTCCAGTGGCAGAAAATAATAAAGGGTGTTTGTCCAAACGGACAAACACCTTTTTAAAACGGAGCAATTATAACTCAACCTTTAAAATAGCTTTTTTATCGCTCCACATATTAGTTTCATACTCTACTTCGATTTCTTTGGCGTCGATTGGCACCTCAAAGCAGATAAGACCCTCTGACGTTCTGCCGGAAGAAAGTGTGCCGCCTTCAAAACCTTTTTCACTGAGGTAATTTGACTCCATCTTGGCACCATCTGCATAACACTCAAAATCAAAGGAGCTGATGAGACGATCACTATCAGCCGTATTCTCTGCTTTGATGTTTAGGGCGACATACATCATACCTTCTTTTGGTTGTATAAACTGATTGTCACTTATGTATTCAGATGCACTGACATAGGTGATTTTAAGACCGTTGGCTTCTATAACATCGCCGACATTAAATACGTTATCCTCTTTAGGTGTTTCTGCTTCTGGTTTTGTTTCCGTTTCGCTTTCTATCGTTGTTTCAGTAGTCGATGTGCTGGGAGATTCCGTTTGTACTGTTGGTTCACTGTTTCCTCCGATAGAGGCAAGCAGTACAACGGTAGCAATTCCCATAATAACCCAAAACCACCATTTTTTGTAAAGAGGTTTCTTCGTCTTTTTGGGAAGCACATTACTGTCACAGCCATTAGGACAAAGGTTTCCTTCATACTCTGTTCCACAATTTTTACACTTCATTTTTTATTCTCCTTTAATAAATTTTAACCAAATAGGCAAAATATAGCCCATATAGTTTATTTAATATTAACACAACTACCTATAAAATACAAGTATAAATTAATTGTATAGGCGGTTTAATATGGATTATTTTAAAATTGGTCAACGAATCAGAAAGTATAGAAAAGCACATGGACTCTCTCAAGAACAACTCGCAGAACGAGTGGGGATATCTGTAACACATATGAGTCACATAGAGACAGGGAATACAAAACTCAGTTTGGCGGTATTGGTGGAACTTGCACAAACATTAGAGGTACAGACTGATGATTTGTTACGAGAAGAATTTTACGGGCGAAGAGGAGCAGAAAATGAGGCACTTAATTTGTTGCAGCAATGTGATGAAAGGCAAGTGCGTATTTTGTTAGACATTTTGCGCTCTGCTAAAATTGCAATGGATAAGTATAATTAATCAAAAGGTGTTTGTCCAAACGGACAAACACCTTTTTAAATATTAATGAAAGTTTAATGCAATTTTTGGTTTTTTGTTGTATAATGGTACTGAGACTGTTTTGGGAAGGAGGGCATTTATGGCAGAAACAAAGATTCTGATTGCCGAAGATGAAGTGAGCATTGCCAGACTTTTGGAGCTCGAACTGGGACGCGATGGATTTAATGCCGACGTGTTTTATGACGGAAAAAGCGCACTCGCCGCGGCAAAAACGGGAGAATATCAACTTTTACTTTTGGATATTATGATGCCCGAACTTGACGGTATAGAGGTGCTGAGTGCCATTCGTAAAGAAAGTCAGGTGCCCGTGATTATGTTGACCGCCAAAGGTGCTTTGGAAGATAAGGTTAAGGCTTTGGGTCTTGGCGCTGATGATTACATAGTAAAACCGTTTGCCATGGCAGAGGTGACGGCAAGAATCCGCTCTGCGCTCAGGCGCGCCGGTAGTGCACCTCAGGTGAGCGCTTTGCAAAACGGACCTTTAAAGGTGGATAAGACAACTTGTGTGGTGTCTTATGCCGATGCGCCCATTGAACTGACCAAAAAAGAGTATGAACTGGTAAAATACTTTTTAGAGCACAAGGGGCACGTTTGTTCCCGTCAGGAAATCATTAAAGACGTATGGGGCTTTGATTATATCGGAGACACGAATTTGATTGACGTATATATCCGTTATCTGCGCTCTAAAATTGATAACGTGTTTGGTACCTGCTATTTTAAAACTGTTAGAGGATTTGGCTATATTATGGAGGAGTGTTCCGATGGCAAAGAATGAAAAAGTGATTTATAAGGTTGCTCTGCGCCAAGCCAAAAGCATCTATAAAAAAGAAAAGTCAGCGGCAAAATACGCTTATAAATTAGAAACGGGTCGTTTAAAATATGCGCTCGGTCAGGAAATCTCAGCAGAGCATCCCGAGCCCAGTGCGCGCAGAAAAGGTGAAACCAAAGCGGCAATCCGCCGCGCCAAGCAAGACTATAAAAACCGCAAAGCCGAAGAAAAACTTGTTTTTCTGCAGCAGAAAAATGAAGCAAAACTTCTTTATAAAAAGCACAAAAAGTGGGCGGCTGACGCCAAAACACCCGCTTCGCTTTCTTTTTCACTTGCGGCGGCGTTTGTTTTGGTGTTTTTGGGCATTATGGTGCTGCAAGGAATATTTGTATTGTGGACAGTTTCTTATATGACCCAACGCCAATGCGATGCTCAGCTGTCTACCGTATTTGCCACCTTGGAAGCGGCAGACTTTTCCGAAACTGCCGCCACCTCGGCAAGCAATGGGGAAATTGCCTTTGTTTCTTTGGTGAAAAATAAAGAGGTACTATACCGGACGGGTGACGCTTCGGTGGCAAAAAGCGCTTATGAAAAATCCGAGGGCACACATAAAATCACTGTAGGTGCAACGCAGTACCGTTTGCTGTGTCAGTCAACCGATAAGGGCACCCTTTATATTGCTAAAAGTATGCTGATTGAGGACAATGTGTTTGCACTGCTGTTGGTGGTGATGAGCGTGGCAACGGTGCTTGCCGCCATTGCCAGCGGCGTGGTGGGCATCAGCGTTTCGCAAAGTTGTCTGCGACCGGTGCATTCTATGAGCCGATTGATGAAGGAAATGACGGTCAGTGACTTGTCTGCACGTCTTGACACCAATAAAATTCATACCGAACTGCGCGACGTGGCGCGTCATTACAATCAGATGATGGATCGTCTGCAAGCAAGCTATGAGGCGCAAAGCCGTTTTGTCAGTGATGCTTCTCACGAATTGCGCACACCGCTTGCCGTGGTTTCGGGTTATGCAGATATTTTGGGCAGATGGGGCAAAGAAGATCCCAAAGTGATGGAAGAAGCAATAGATGCGATTTCCACCCAAAGCCATGCCATGAACGAACTGCTTGAGCGGTTGTTGACGGTTTCGCGTATGGATCAGGCATTGCCCGAGCCAAACCTCAAAGAGCAAGAACTTTATCCGTTGCTTGAGGAGATCACGCGTGACTTTGCTTTGGTGGCAGGGGACCGTGATATAGTTTTACAGGCAGAGAAAACCATAAACTTTGCTTTTGATAGCGACCTACTCAGGCAGACTTTGGTGATATTTCTTGACAATGCCGTCAAATTTACCGAGGTACACGGGCAAATCACTGTTTTTGGCAGAGAGGACGAGGGTGCCATCATCGTCGGTGTTAAGGACGACGGCCTGGGAATTGCCGCAGATAAACTGGACAAGATATTTGACCGTTTTTACAAAGCCGATGCCGCCCGAGGTGAAAAAGGCTATGGACTGGGTCTTTCCATTGCTGCCAAACTTGCGCAAGTGATGGACTGCAAAATCGAGGTTCAGTCTGCTCAGGGCGACGGTGCTACCTTCGCATTGCGCTTTGAAAAAGCAAAAGCTTAAAAATTTTCATAAAATACTTGATTTTATAAAAATAATGTGATAATATATTTAAAGTTTCACCGAAACTTTAAATGCGCTTGTAGCTCAGCTGGATAGAGTGACTGGCTACGAACCAGTAGGCCAGGGGTTCGAGTCCCTTCAAGCGCGCCAAATAAAAGAGCCACCCATTAGGGTGGCTCTTTTATTTGGCAATTCAGATTAGAGGGACTCGAACACTGAGAGGGCGAACGTCGTAAAGAAAAACAGTCCGGTGGACTGTTTTTTAGACGGGCGTGGCGCAGACGGGCACCACGAGCAGTGCGGAGTGGTCGTCAAGCAGGGTTTGCTTTTGAAAAAAGCAAAGGTCCCTTCAAGCGCGCCAAATAAAAATACCACCCAAAAGGGTGGTATTTTTATTTGGAATAGTAATTAAAGGGACTCGAACACTGAGAGGGTTTGCTTTTGCAAAAAGCGTGCTTCTATCTATTCTTCTTCACTGTTAGTCCCGATATCGTTTTCTGTATTGAATTGGAGAAAGCGAAACCTGCTTTTTGAAAATCTGTGAGAAATAGTTAGAGTTTCCAAATCCTGCTAAGTACGAAATTTCGGTAACGGAAAGTTTCGTGTCTTTCAGCAGTTGCTTTGCATCGGCAATTCTCAATTCGGTAATATATTCCCGAATTGTTTTTCCGGTTTCTTTGTTAAATTGGGCACTCAGGACCGAGCGACTGCAGAAAAGGTGTTTGCAGATGTCCCGCGAGGTAAGGTTCCCTTGATTTCGGTTTTGTTTGATGTATAAGATGGCCTTTTGCACCAGTGAGAGTTCTTTTTGGGGGGATCTGTTTTTTAGATATGCCAATTCAAGCATCTGGCAGAGGGGCAGAAGCAGGGTGTCTACTTCGGCTTTTTTCGGAAAGTTTTGATTTAAGGTATCATAGGCTGCAGATAACGCTTCCACGGAACAATTAAAATCACGAGAAAGTTTTTCAAAGTAGACTTCCGGACACTCGGTTTGGTATCCGCTGACAGAGATGTAACCGGTGGTTTCGGTGCCGTTAGTGATCGGATAGATCCACTCTTTCACTCCTGCAAAACAGATTCCGAAACAGGGCCCCTTTTTCGAGTTTTCATAGATTTTTTCATGGCACTTTACGCATTCGCGCAGGACAGAAGGATGCTGTTTGAGTGTTGCACAGTAAGAATTTTCATGATGGTTCAGAACGATCAGTTCGCTGGAGTGAATCATCACTTCGTTCTTTTCCTGGGGGTGAAGAGCAACGGACAATGCATGATGGGATTTCAGAAAACGAATATAATCCATAATGGGAGATAAGTTATTCATCATACACCTCGGACAAAATTATAGAAAATTTAGACAAAATCCAATGAAAAACATATGTATATGTGTTATTATATCGTTGGAAGAGTTTTTTGTCAAGGAAAGTCTCGGGACATTTAATTCTTCAGATATTTAATGAAGAAGGAGTTTGTTATGGAAACAATTGTAATCAAGGCCCCGGAAATCAAGCAACCCGGCGGTTGGCTATTGGATACGCAATTCGTTACCACTATGGGTATTCCGTATCTACTCGCTCATGGTGCCGGTCATCCCGTCGAGGATGCAATTACGGATTTCACAGTAGAAAAAGACGGGGAATACGAAGTATTTGTTTATACTTTTAACTGGGTTTCTCCGTGGAAGCCTCAATATGCCCCCGGCGTTTTTGAATTGCAACTCGATGGGGAAAAAATCGAGCATCAGTTCGGCAACTGCGCGGCAAAATGGGATTGGGAACATGGCGGAAGTGTAACGCTGAAAAAAGGCAAACACACGTTGTGTATTCACGATTTAACCGGATTTGAAGGTCGATTCGGAATGATTGTTTTGAGCGAAGACAAGGATATTCAACTTCCTCATTCACCCACGGAAGTCTCTCAGTTTGCTTATGATTCCGGCAATTTCGCTGCGCCGATCGAAGCGGGGGATTATGATCTTGTTATCTGTGGAGGCGGAATTCCCGCTATTTGCGGAGCTCTTTCTGCTGCAAGAAACGGACTAAAGGTTGCTTTGGTTCAGGACCGTCCTGTAGTCGGAGGAAACAACAGTTCTGAGGTTCGCGTTTGGCTTGGTGGTGAAACCCACTTTGATCCGTTCCCCGGAATCGGTAATATTATAAATGAATTGGAGCAAAAAAACGTCGGCCACTATGGTTCGGATAACCGCCCTGAAAACTATGAAGACGATAAAAAGATGGCTCTGCTGAAGGCAGAGAGCAATATCACTCTGTATATGGAACATATTATGACCGATGTAGAGATGGACGGGAATCGGATCGTCAGCATTATCGCATGGGACTATAAAAACGGAAACCGAAAGAGAATTCGGGGAACCGTATTTTCCGATTGCACCGGTGATGCCACACTGGGTGCCCTTGCCGGAGCAGATTATGAAGTTACCACCAACGGACATATGGGCATGACGACCTTTTGGTATATTGAGGACACGGGAGAATTTCAAGCCTTCCCCGACTGCCCCTGGGCTATAGATCTGAAGGGAGTGGATATCCCCGGCCGACCGGGAACCCCCACAAGCAAAAATCGTCGGCACGATCAGGAACTGGGCGTATGGTTCTGGGAAACAGGTTGTGAGCACGATCCTATTGAAAAAGCAGAATTTGCCCGCGACTTAGGCTTTCGTTCGATGTACGGAGCGTTGGATGCACTGAAAAACCACGATCATGCCTACGAAACGTGGAAAATCGGGTTTTATGCTTACGTTGGAGGAAAAAGAGAATCCCGTAGACTGTTTGGTGATGTGCTGATTACAAAAAGTGACGTGCATAAAGACGTTCAATTTGAGGATGGCTGCATTCCATCCACGTGGCAGCTGGACGTTCACTATCCTGCAAAACAGTACTATCCTGCGTTTCGTGAGGGGGATGCTTTTATTACACAGGCCTACTTTGAGCGATTCCGCCGACCCTATTTTCTTCCCTATCGTTCGCTTTATTCCCGAAATATTGCAAACATGTTTATGGCAGGAAGAAATACAAGTGTTTCCCATGATGCGCTTGGTACATCTCGCGTGATGCGTACCGGTGGTATGATGGGAGAGGTAATCGGCTATGCGGCAAAATATTGTGTCAAATACAAATGCGATCCTCGGGACGTCTACACTGATCATCTGGAGGAATTCTTAACGGAATTAAAGTCCATTCCAAAGAATAAGAAAAACGAACTTGTCGCGAATATGCCGAAAAAATCAAAAAATAAATGAATGAAAGAATTGGTAAAGTAGCCTTGCGAAAAGGAGATAATATTCTTTTTACAACATTGCGTGGTCGCAATTAAAAAAATGAGCCGATAATTCGGCTCATTTTTGTTTTTAGTGATATTTCGGCAACCAGTCGCCGTGGGCTTGGATGAGTTCGTCACACATGGCAATAATGTCGTCAATAGACAGTTCGGCGGCGGTGTGGGGGTCCATCATAGCGGCGTGGTAAATATGTTCGCGCTTTTTGGTGACAGCGGCTTCAATGGTTAAAAGTTGAACGTTAATATTGGACATATTCATTGCGGCAAGTTGCGGCGGCAGTTTGCCGACGTGGCAACCGATGATGCCGTTGCCATTCACAAGGCAAGGCACTTCGACACAGGCTTCGGAGGGCAGGTTGTCAATAAGGCCTGTGTTAAGCACGTTGCCGCCGATCTGATAGGGCGTATCGGTGACAATGGCTTCCATAATACCGCTGGCATATTCTTTGGAGCGCCCATGTGTCAGTGCGGTGGAGGAAAGCTCGTCGCGTTGGGTGTTCCATTTTTCGATTTGTTTGATACAGCGACGGGGGTATTCGTCCAGCGGGATATTAAAGCGGTCAATCAGTTCAGGGTATTTGCTTTTAATATAGAAAGGATTATATTCCGCGTTGTGTTCACTGGATTCGGTGCAATAGTAGCCAAGCTTATCAATGTAGTCAAAACGGACCATATCTTTGTGCTTTTCTGCGGCATTCATTGCTTTGGCTCTCTTTTTGATTTCGGGGTAAAGATCGTTGCCGTCTTTGTCCTTAATTTCCAAAAGCCACGCCATATGGTTGATGCCTGCAATCAGTTCTTTTCTGCCCTCAAGTTTGTCCTCCATTCCAAGTCTTTCCAGAAGTCTTAAGGAACAGCTTTGCACACTGTGGCACAAACCGATGGTCTTAACCCCTGTGTATCGTTGCATATAGCCGGTGAGCATTGCCATGGGGTTGGTGTAATTTAAAAACCAGGCATCAGGGCAGACCTCCTCAATGTCCTTGGCAAAATCGTCCATTACGGGAATGGTGCGCAGTGTTCTCATAATTCCGCCAATGCCAAGCGTATCAGCAATGGTTTGCTCAAGCCCGTATTTTTTAGGAATTTCAAAGTCGGTAATGGTGCAGGGATCGTATCCGCCCACCTGAATGGCATTGACAACAAAAGTGGCACCCCTGAGTGCATCTTTACGGTTTTCCACACCTGCATAGGTTTTGATGGTGGCACGATTTTCATTGATGTTGCGATTGAGGTTATCCAGCATCAACTTGCTTTCTGCCAGACGAATGGCATCAATGTCGTATAAAGCGATTTCAGCGTCGCGCAGGGCAGGGGTGCACATACAATCCCCCAGTACATTTTTGGCAAATACCGTACTGCCGGCGCCCATAAATGTAATTTTCATACCGATTCTCCTTTTTGTTTTGATATATTCAGTGTAGCATACTTTTTTTAAAAAAGATATTGCATAATGTGGTGAAAAGTTGTTATAATGTGTAGTAAATAAGGAAAAATGTGAGGGATTACTTTGCAAAACAATATAATGATAATCAATCGAAATTATCAAGACATCAATCCTTTGCAGGTGGGAAGCGAGGATTGCGCACCGTCGCATAGCTACGGCCCCACCATTCGCACATATTATTTGATTCATTACGTGGTCAGCGGAAAAGGGCGCTTTTGTTGTCCGGATAAAGAATATTGTCTTGGGGCGGGGGACCTCTTTTTGATCCCGCCCGATGAGGTTATGTTTTATCAGGCTGACCAAAAGCAACCTTGGAGTTATATCTGGGTCGGCTTTGAATCGGTGTTGCCGCTTGCGGATTTGTTTGCAAGGCGTACGGTACACGCGCCCGAAAGCAAAAAACTCTTTGATGAAATGAAAAACTGCCATCAATACGGTGAAATGGCGGAAATGTATGTTTGTTCCAAAATATTTGAACTTTTGGCATTGCTGAAAGGGGAGGAACGTTTAAACAGTACGATGCGCTATGCCTTACAGGCTAAAAATATTATTGAAACGCAGTATGACAGGGATTTATCGGTAAACTATCTTTGTGATGTACTTGGGCTGGAGCGCAGTTATTTCAGCAAAATCTTCAAACAGGTGCACGGGGTGTCTCCTCAACAATATCTGGTATCCTTTCGTTTGTCCAAGGCGGCGGAACTGATGCGCTGTCAGCACTGTACGCCTTCACAGGCGGCAGCATACTGCGGATATACCGACCTGATCAATTTTTCCAAAATGTTCAAAAAACAATTTGGGTTGCCGCCGCGCCATTATTTTAATCAGTATAAAGAATTTTCTGATTATTCATAATTTTTTCATAAAGATATGCTAATATATTGAAAAAAGGAGTATGGAAATGTTTGGTTACGTTGTGACAGATAAGGCGCAACTCTCAAAAGAGGAACAACTGATCTATCGCAGTTATTACTGCGGTCTTTGCCGTGCGCTCGGTGAACGTTTTGGCGCCGCAGGGCAACTGGCACTGAATTTTGATATGACCTTTCTTTATATACTGCTTTGCTCACTGTATGAGCCGGAAACAAGGACACTGAAGGATCGGTGCATTATTCATCCGCTCAAAGCAAGGGAAAAGAGACTGGCTGACCCTGCATTTTACTGCGCGGATATGACGGTGCTTCTTGCCTACTATAATGCAATGGACGACTGGAATGACGATAAAAAGCATTCCGCTTTGCGCTATGCCAAAAAGCTTGAATCGAAAATCGGTGAACTTGAAGAACGTTACCCAAGACAAACGGCTGCCATCAAAGAGAATATCGAAAAAATCAATCTGCTGGAACGGCAAAGAGAAATCAATCTGGATGCGGTGAGCAATTGCTTTGGCAAACTGTTTGGGGAAATATTTGCGTGGAAACAGGATTTGTGGCAGTCAAAACTGTATGTTCTCGGTGAAAATCTGGGCAAATTCATATATTTTATGGACGCCTGGGAGGATGCGGAGAAAGACGCAAAACATAAAAACTATAATCCCTTACTCCAACTCAAAGAGGAGCCGGATTATAAGGAAAAATGTAAGAGTATTTTAATGATGTTTTTGGGGGATGCCGCCGCGGCGTTTGAGGCGCTTCCCGTTATAGAAAACGTGCACCTGATGCGGAACATTTTATACGCAGGGGTGTGGAGTAAATTTTCGGAGAAGAAGAAATGATAGAAAATTCATATAAAATTTTAGGGGTGGCACCGTCGGCAACCGATGAGGAACTCAAAAAAGCCTATCGTAAGCTTGCCAAACAGTATCATCCCGACGCAAATATCGGTAACGAACAAATGGCGGCAGAAAAAATGGCGCAGGTCAATGCCGCATATGATGAAATTATCAATTACCGTCAGGGTAGGAGCACAGGCGGCGACCCGTTTGCCGATTTTGCAGGCAGACAATCGGGCGGAAATACCTCCACCGAATATACTGCCGCGCGTAACTTTATTTCCTATCGTCGTTTTGCGGAAGCTATGAATGTGCTTTCCCGAATGGAGAGGCGAGATGCGCAGTGGTATTTTCTGGCAGGATATGCACAGATGGGGCTTGGCAATCGCGCGCAGGCGCTCGAGTGGGCAAACAAAGCCGTGCAGATGGAACCCGGTAATTTTGAATATCAAAGACTGCTTCAGATGCTCCAATCGGGAGGGCAGATGTACAGTAATTTTTCCCGCGGTTTTTCGATGCCGAGCATCAGCAATAACTGGTGTTGCCGCTTGATCTTGTTGAATTTATTTTGTAATTTTTGTTGTAGGTGTTAGATATGAAATTTAAGGATAAGTTGATTCGTTTTATGTACGGCCGTTACGGCGGCAACGACGCGCTCAACAAGGCGCTTTTGTGGACGTATATTGTGATTTTGGTACTTGGTATCATCAGCGGTTGGCAATGGCTGTGGTACGTTGGCTTTTTGGCAATCGTGTTTAATATTTATCGTATGTTTTCCCGTAACATTGCGGCAAGGCAAAAAGAAAATGCGGCATATCTGTCCATCAAGAGAAAGGTGCTGATGCCTTTTAAACAATTGATGGACCGCAAACATGCATATCGCACCTGCCCTCACTGTAAAGCAACGTTGCGTTTGCCGCGCAAAAAAGGAAAGCATACCGTTGCTTGTCCCAAATGCAAAAAGGATTTTAAGGTGAAAATATGAAAAGACGTATAATATTCGGCATATTGGCGGTACTGTGGCTCGGGTTTATCTTCTTTAATTCGTTGCAAGATGCCAAAGTGTCGGGAAGTATGAGCGGAGGAATTCTTTCTGCACTGCATCTTCCCTTGGAACTTGAAACGCTGATACGAAAACTGGCGCACTTTTTCTTTTTTATGATATTGGGACTATTGGTTGGCGGTACTTTTTACAAAGGCAAAAAAGTGCTGATCCCCATAGTACTGCTTTGCGTTCTTCTTTGCGCTTGTGCAGATGAAACGCTGCAACTCTTCTCAGATGGGCGTTCCTCGGAACTCAGAGACGTGTGGATCGACTTTAGCGGCGCAACCGTCGGGGCGGTGCTCTCAATGCTGATTTTGCCAAAACTAAAATTTACCATTGAAAAAAAGTAAACTATTGTATATAATAAGGTTAAGATTTCGGGAGGTATACTTATGGCTGAATACGGAAACGACATTATCACCCTGACCGACGAACAGGGAACAGAACTTGAATTTGAAGTGATTGCGGCTGTCGAAGTGGACGGTGAGACCTATGTTGGTCTTGTAGAACTGTTTGACGATCCGCAAAAAATGATTGAGAGCGATGCTCAACTCATTATTATGAAGCAGGTGGAGGATAACGCAGGCGACATTACGCTGGTTACCCTTGATTCCAACGAAGAACTTGAAAAAGTTGTCAGAGAATTCGAAACCATACTGGAAGAAGAGTACGAGATTGACGACACCGAATTATAATTTTTTCAAAATATAAAACTGTTTATTTTTCCTGCGATACGCGATACTTGTGTATTTTAAACCTACACTTCGTTAAAGGGAATGCGCTCGGAAGGCTGTGTGCAAACTCTCCCGCCCAATCGGGCTGCAGAGAGGAGCCTGTGAAGCCCGAAGGCAACTACCCACCTGAATATATTCAGGGATTAAAAGAAGCAAGGTCGGTATTTGCGGGGTTTTACTGAATTTCACAAAAAGCCGATAGATTCAATTGAATCTATCGGCTTTTGTTTTATGGTATGCAACAAAGCGGGGCATACTAACTGTGAGGTGATAAAGGTGTGTAAAAAAGAGAAAAAACCCATCCAAACCGTTGGTTTCAGCAATGCAAGAGAGCCGAATAACAGCTTTGATTACGTTAATATGTACGGCACTTATAACATTCAGCCGACCGCTGACCACGCAAACGAGTATCCTGCCATAGCGCAAGGACTGAGTGAACTTGAAAAGAAGGAGCGCTTGCGTGCCCGTGATGAATGGAAGGCCGAGCAGGCAGGAAAAGCAAAAAGCGGTGGCAAAAAAGAAGCCGACGTAACAAAGGGTCATAATGGTAGCGTACCAAACTTACTAAGCGAAAGAGATTAAAATACCGCGCGAAAATTTCGCGCGGTATTCTTATGTAAAATTTTAGAGATCCAGTTTCATATCTCCCTTTTTGATCCAACCGCATTTTCTCATAACGGTGCTGATGGTCAGACTCAAAATGGCAGGTGCAATCACATGCATAATCAAAATCATCGAAAGCACCCACAAGGCACTGTGACCTTCTTGGGTCATGGTCTGATAGGTCATGATTTGACCAACCAAACCGCTTGTACCCATACCGGAGCCGACTGCATTGTTGGTCATGCCAAGCACAACGGTGCCGATGGGACCTAAGATGGCAGAAGTGAGGGTGGCAGGGACCCAAATGAGCGGATGGCGCATAATATTGGGCACTTGCAACATAGAGGTGCCGATACCTTGGGCAAACAGACCGCCCCATTTGTTTTCTTTAAAACTGGCAACGGCAAATCCGATCATCTGCGCACTGCAACCGATGGTGGCGGCACCTGCCGCAAGACCTGAAAGGTTGAGCATTACACCCAAAGCGGCAGAAGAAATGGGCAGGGTCAGAATCATACCCATAATGACCGAAACGATGATACCCATTAAGAGAGGTGCTTGTTCGGTGCCCCAGTTAACTAAGTTTCCAAGCCATGCCATAAAGGAAGAAATGGGAGGACCGACTAACAGTCCGATAACAGCGCCCGAGGCAATGGTAACAAAGGGAGTGACAAGTATGTCCAGCTTGGTTTTGCCACTGACAAGTCTGCCCACGCTGATGGCTACCATAACTGCAATAAAAGCGCCAAGCGGTTCACCGGGACCTGCAAGTATTAGTGCTCCGCCTTC
>JAZROO010000053.1:0-12643 GCA_045648705.1 Eubacteriales bacterium
GGTGTCAAAAAAGGAAGTTGCATTTCGTTGATGCGGTCTCGTCGGCGTACGTTGGTACGGTAGAGACAGCATCGACGGAAAACAGAGAAAAGCCTTGCAGCGCAAGGCTTCGCAAAAAGAATCTTTCGTGTTTCCTTTGTTTATACTTAGAAGATGAAACTACAAAATAGTAGGATTTATTTTTCTTAATATTGTCGTTTCTCTGTGGTGAAACGACTTTTTTGACAGTCTGAAAAGAAGTGCGAAAATTTCGCACTTCTTTTTATTCTTTTGAACTGCGCTGCAGTTTCATTTCCTGAAGTTCAGAAGGAGTCATTTTAACACTGCGGGGTTTACTGCCCTCAAAAGGACCGACAACGCCCATCTCCTCCATTATATCTACCAGTCTTGCGGCTCTGGAATAGCCGAGTTTGAGTTTTCTTTGCAAAAACGAGGTAGATGCCATACCCGCTTCCACTACACACTCGATGGCAGGCATCAGCATTTCGTCCTCACCGTCTTCCTCAGAAGCAACCGAGGCACCGCCTTTGCCACCTTCGCGGCTGCTCATTTCCTCAATTTTCTGAATGGCACTCTCGTCATAGTCTGCCTCGCCCACATTATTGCGCACAAAGTCGACTACGTTTTCAACCTCTTCATCACTGACAAAGCACCCCTGAATACGACGTGCCTTATTGGCACCAATGGGACGATACAGCATATCACCGCGACCAAGCAGTTTTTCAGCACCGCTTGTGTCCATAATAACACGACTGTCCACACCCGAAGAAACCGCAAATGCAATACGGGAAGGAACGTTGGCTTTGATCAGACCTGTTACAACGTCAGCACTCGGACGCTGGGTAGCAAGAATCAAGAAAATACCTGCAGCTCTTGCTTTTTGACAAAGACGGCAAATATGCTCTTCTACCTCTTTGGAGGCAACCATCATCAAGTCGGCAAGTTCGTCAATTACCACCACAATACGCGGCAGCGGCTGATGATCCTCATCTCCGCGCTGTGCCGCCACTTCATTATAAGAAGACATATCACGAACAGAAAATTCGGTAAACAGGTTATATCGTCTGTCCATTTCACTGCAAGCCCAGTGCAGTGCGCCTGCCGCCTTTTTCGGATCGGTTACAACAGGAATGAACAAATGCGGAATTTTATTATAAATGCTCAGTTCAACGACCTTGGGGTCGATCAAAATCAGTTTAACGTCATCGGGAGAAGATTTATAAAGCAAACTCATCAAAATGGTATTGATGCAAACGCTCTTACCGCTACCGGTGGAGCCTGCAATCAGCAAGTGAGGCATTTTGGAAAGGTCTGCATAAATGTTTTTACCCGAAATATCTTTACCAAGTGCCACGGTAAGCGGACTTTTGGCTTGTGCGAAATCATCACTGTCCAACAAATCGCGGATATAAACAGTGGATGCTGTTTGGTTTGGAATTTCAATACCCACTGCCGCCTTACCGGGAATGGGTGCTTCGATACGAACTTGCGTAGCCGCCAGAGAAAGCGCAATATCATCCGACAGACCGGTAATTTTGCTTACCTTTGTGCCTGCTTGCGGTTGCAGTTCATAACGGGTGACGTTAGGGCCGACACTCACGCCCAGCATCTTTGCCTCTACACCAAAATCTCTAAGTGTTTCCAAAAGTTTTTTGGAGTTATATTCCACCTCGTCCTTGCCGGTTCCGCCGGAAAGCTTCGGTTTTTGCAGCAAAGAAAGCGGCGGAAAGACGTACATCGGCATCTGTTGCGCCTCTTGCGACTCGGGAATTTCAAACTCATCACTCTCCCCACTGACTTCTTCACTTTCGGTGGGTTTAATTTCAAGTGAGCCAATGTCTTCGGGTGATATGTTGTTGGCTTTGTCCACATCATCATAGGTAAACACAGCCAGTCCGTTACCATTTGCCGTCACGGGCGGTGCGGTAACCACGACAGATTGCTCCTCCAAAGGTTGTCCGTCTTCGTCCAGTCCGTCACTTGCCACTTCATAGGTTTCAATCGGTACGTCGACCGGATCGGAAACAGGATAAACGGTAGGCGGCGGTGTGGGCTCGTCCACACGCTCGATTTCCTGTTCCTCTGCACTTATTTCTTTCTTAAACCAACCTGCTATAAAGCACCACAAATCATATAAGGTGCGATCGGTAATGCTCAACCCTGTAAACAGCAGAACTGCCGCCAGTATAATACCAAGACCCCAACGGCTGATAACCTTAATCAGAGGGATGGCAATAACACCGGGCAAAACACCACCGCTTTGGAGGGAGATTCCGCCCTCCCACATTTTTACAAAATCAAAGTTTTCTGTATATTCTTTTGCGCAGAAAAGGTAGACCACCATTCCAACCGTTAACAAAAGAGCAACGGTAGAGCCGACCTTACGGGTTGTGGGCACCTTTTTCTCCGGCAAAATAACATTGATTGCAATATAAAAGAGCGCCACAGGCAAAAGATATATACCAACACCAAGCAGACCTTTACCAAAAGAAGCAAACCACTGCAACTCAGGTATCACAAAATAAACACTGAGTGCAACAAACAGTGCCACTACAATCAAGGCAATAGCTGTCAGATTATTTTGTTGTCTTTGCTTTTTCAAGGCAAGTTGTTCACGTTCTGCCTTTTTTGTTTTCTTTCCTTTTTTCGTTGCCACGATATTTCTCCTTATCTTACAACATCCAGTACAATTGCCAATATACCCATTGCCAAACAGTACCACATAAACCAACCGAATTTGTTCCGTTTTGCAACCAATGAAAGTAACTTAATAGAGGCAACACCTACAATTGCCGCTACCAACATACCGACAAGATAGGGACCTATATCCGCCCCTTTAAAGCCTGCCGCCATTTCCCCTGCATCCAGCACAACCGCGCCAAGCACCGCAGGAATACTCATCATAAAACTAAACTCTACCATCGTGTTGCGGTCAAATCCCATATTGATACCTGCCGCAATGGTAGAACCGCTTCTGGAAATACCGGGAAGCGTTGCCAGTCCCTGAAACAGTCCCAATTTAATTGCTTGCATCAAACGCATATCCTTCATCTGCTTTTCGCCCACCACCGAATGATCGGCAACAAAAAGCAAAAACGAAGTGAAGAGCAGACAAAGTCCCACCGACCACAATCGATCCCCAACCTTTGCCACACTGCCTTGCACCAAAGCAAAGGGAATCAAAATCGCGGTGGTCACAATCACATAAAGACCCATAATCTGATATTTGTTGGCTTTGCGAAACATAAACGTTCCACCCAGAATGCCGGAAATCATTTTAAAGAATTCCACCACCATGTGATATATCGTTTTATGAAAAACAACAAATACCGCTACCAACGTACCTAAATGCAACAGTATATCAAACGTAATGTTTTCCATTGCTGCCTCTGTTTGCGGCAGCAGATTATGCAAAATGGCAAGATGACCGGAACTGGAAATCGGCAAAAACTCTGCCACGCCTTGTACCAATCCCAACAAAATTGCCTGAAAATAAGACATAAAAACTGCCTCCTAAAGTTACTCTATATAAATATATAAAGTCATTATAACATATATGTTTTTTTATTTCAATAGAAAAAGCATGCAAAGTTTTATTGCTTTACATGCTTTGTGTTCTATATAACCATTCCGCCGTTGGGAGAAAATACCTGCCCTGTCGTATAACCTTGTTCGGCAATAAAGAGAATGCTCTCGGCAATCTCCAGCGCGTCTGCAAATCGGCCGAGCGGAATCTGCGCGCAGATGTCTTGCACTTCTTCCTTCGTGAAATGCGCCGTCATCCGACTGCTGACACAACCGGGCGCCACACAGTTAACACGTATACCGCCACCTGCCACTTCTTTAGCAAGTGCTTTGGTAAAGCCGATGATTCCCGCTTTGGCCGCAGAGTATGCCACCTCACCGGCACCGCCCGTCAGCCCCCAGATCGAGCTTATGTTGACAATGCTTCCCTCATGTTTGGCAAGCATCATCGGTAGTAGTGCTTTGGTGAGCAGCATTTGTGCCGTAAGGTCGGTATACACCGTTTCTTCAATGCACTTGTCTTCGGTTTGGTCAAACAGACCGTACAGAGCACACCCTGCATTGTTGACCAACACATCCACGCCCCCAAATTCTTTAGCAGAATTTACCAGTGCCGCTCTGCCGTCCGCCTTGGTTATATCCGCGCCCACACACGTAACACGCGCACCGAACTGCTCGAGTTGTGCCGCAAGTTCCCTGCATACCTTTTCACCGGTGTGATACTGCATAATGATATTATATTTTTTCAGCGCCGCCTTATAAGCGACCATGCCGCCTATGGCGCCGGAAGCCCCTGTAATTAAAATGGTTTTTGCCACAAAAATCACCTCTTTTTAATTTTATAATGCCGTAAAGCAAAAAGCAATTGTTTTTTTGCGAAATTACGTGTAAAATAATAGTAGAGGTGAGAATATGGATTATTTAAAAACCGATATACGATACGTAAAAGGTGTCGGTGAGCAACGGGCAAAGGCATTTGCGCGGCTCGGCATTACCGATTATCAATCCCTTTTGCATCATTTTCCGCGCGCCTATATAGATCACAGACAAACCCTCAGTATCGCCCAAGCTCATTCTCACATCGATGAAACCGTTTCTGTCATTGCAATGGTTGCTTCTTCCGTTTCCCACCATAAACTGCGCAAAAACCTCAGCATCAGCAAAGTAACCGTGGTCGACGAAAGCGGCAAAATGCAACTGACCTTCTTTAATAATCCATATCTTAAAAACATACTGCGCCAAGGTGAACAATATCTCTTTTACGGCAAAATCGAACATTTCGGTGCCAGAATTTCCATGACCTCCCCCTACTTTGAGCCCTTACGGCAAGGGCAGGTTCCATCTATGCGCCCTGTCTATCCGCTTTGCTCGGGCGTGACACAAAAAATGCTTTCATCTGCACTGAGCTATGTGATTGCAGGACTGAAAGAAACTTACGAGCCCTTACCGCCTTACATAGTTTCCTCACTCAAATTATGTTCTTATACCGAAGCGATCAAAAATATTCACAATCCTACCACGGATGCGGCACTATCTGCCGCAAAACGAAGGCTTGAATTTGAGGAACTGTTTTATTATTTGTTGGGTCTTGGCATTTTGCGCCAAAAAGTCGAGCAAAAAAACCATTTTCAACCCTCCAAATTGGACGACACGTTTGTAAACCAATCTCCCTTTACACCTACCGCCGCACAGGCGCGTGTAATTTCGGAAATCCGTGGGGACTTTATGAGCGGCAACCGCATGAACCGATTGCTGCAAGGTGACGTGGGCAGTGGTAAAACCTTTGTTGCAGGTGATGCCGCGTGGCAAATGCTGAGCGCAAACTATCAGGTCGCCTTTATGGCGCCCACCGCGATTCTTGCCACCCAACATTATCACTATTTTGCTCCCATTTTTGAAAAACTCGGCAAAAAGTGTGCTCTGCTCGTATCTGCCACACCTGCCGCGCAAAAGCGCGCCATCTATGCAGGTCTTGAAAACGGAGAAATTGATTTTGTCGTCGGCACCCACGCATTAATTCAAAAAAACGTAGCTTTTGCCCGTCTTTCTCTTGTTATTACCGACGAGCAACATCGTTTCGGCGTTGCTCAGCGAAGTGAAATATCGGGAAAAGGAAAAACTCCGCACGTTCTTGCCATGAGCGCCACCCCTATTCCGCGCACCATGGCGCTGATTCTGTATGGTGATCTGGATATATCGGTAATTGATGAACTTCCGTCAGGCAGACAGCAAATAGATACATTTCTTGTAAATTCCTCTTATGAGGAGCGTTTATATAATTTCATTGAAAAACAGCTTTCTTTGGGTGGGCAAGTCTATTTTGTCTGCCCGTTGGTCGAGGAAAACGAGGAGTCAGACCTTACCAGCGTAAATGAGCAAACCGAAAAATTGCGCAAAAGATTTCCTGACACTGCTATGTTACACGGTAAAATGAAGGCATCGGAAAAAGACGCGATTATGGAAAATTTTGTAAACGGAAACGTTCGCGTCTTGGTTTCTACCACCGTTATTGAAGTCGGCATCAACGTTCCGAGTGCCACCTTGATGATCATTCGCGATGCCGAGCGCTTTGGACTTTCGCAGTTACACCAGTTGCGCGGCCGTGTCGGCAGAGGCAATTTGAAGTCCTATTGCATCTTACTGTCTGACAGTAAAGCCAAAAGCGCCAAAGAGCGCATGAACTTCTTTGTTTCCACTACCGACGGCTTTGCCATTGCAAGTAAAGACCTTTCAATGCGCGGACCGGGTGATCTGATCGGTATGCGGCAAAGCGGTGAAAGTCAGCTTGAACTTTTGCAGCGCGGCTGCGATATGCGACAGCTCGAACTTGCCCAACGCGCCGCCGGACACGTTTTGCAAAAAGACCCAACCCTGCGCGCACCCGAACACATTTATCTTAAAGAAATGATATTGGATAAATTTAGAGAAAACGGTGATATTTTCAGCTAAAATCCCCGTATTTTTTCACCTTCCTTGTCAACACTATGATTGTACTCAAAACAAGGAGGTGAAAATGATGAACAACAGCATTAAGCAGAATGCAAAGGAAGGTCTCAACAATTTGAAGTTTGAGGTTGCCAAAGAAATCGGTGTTAACCTGAAAAACGGTTACAACGGTGACTTGACCTCCAAAGAGGCCGGCCACATTGGTGGTAATATGGTTAAGAAACTGATCGAAAAAGGCGAACAGTCTCTCTAAATCATAATCCTTAAAATGAGTGAAGTCTGTAAAAGATTCGGTTTTTCCCGAGTCTTTTGCAGACTTCTTTAATTAATCCTTTTCAACAATAACCCCTTGAAAATAACATTCATCGATAATATAATATACTTAAGAAAGGATGATCCGTATGGCACTCAAAATGATCAAAATCGACCCGTACCTTGCTCCTTATGAAAAAGATATTGGTTTGCAGATAGAAAATTACAAAGCCAAACGCCGTGAGTTATGCAGCGGCAGTTTGAGTGATTTTGCCGTCGGGCACCATTATTTCGGCATACATCAGACAGAAGATGGTTGGGTGTATCGTGAATGGGCGCCTGCCGCTGAACAAATGTTTTTTACAGGGGACTTTAACGGATGGGACATTTCTGCCACTCCGATGAACGCTATCGGCAACGGTGTTTTTGAGGTGAAGTTACCTACCGATGCGCTTTGCGTCGGTCAAAAAGTACAAGCCATCATTCACCATAACGGTGCCATACTTCGCCGCATTCCGACCTATGCTACGCGCGTAGTGCAAGACCCGAACACATTTTTGTGGTGTGCGGAAATTGAAGATAAAACGCCGTTTGATTGGACCGACCAAGGATTTATTCCGACGCGCTCCCCTTTTATCTATGAATGTCATATCGGTATGGCGCAGGAGGAAGGAAAAGTTGGCTCTTACAAAGAGTTTACCCAAAACATTTTGCCTCGTATTCGGGATTTGGGATATAACACGTTGCAGATTATGGCAATTATGGAGCACCCCTATTATGGCTCTTTTGGCTATCAGGTCTCCAATTTCTTTGCCGCCTCTTCCCGCTTTGGTATGGCGCGCGATTTAAAAGAGCTGATTAACACAGCGCATCAAATGGGCATTACGGTGCTATTGGACGTGGTGCACTCTCACGCTGTTAAAAACACAAGCGATGGTCTGAATGAATTTGACGGCACCACCTATCAGTTTTTCCACGAAGGCGCCAAAGGCGACCATCCTGCTTGGGACACCAAGTTATTTAACTACGGTAAAAATGAGGTTATTCATTTTCTGCTGTCCAATTTAAAATATTGGATGGAAGAATATCATTTTGACGGTTTCCGTTTTGACGGTGTGACCTCTATGCTCTATCACGACCATGGTCTTGGCAGTGCCTTTACCGATTACAGTCTGTATTTTTCTATGAATACAGACATTGAAGCACTCACCTATCTGCGTCTTGCCAACGAGCTTATTCACGAAATAAACAAAAATGCCATCACCATCGCAGAAGATATGTCGGGTATGCCCGGTATGTGCCTTAAAATAAGAGATGGCGGTGTTGGCTTTGACTATCGTCTCAATATGGGTGCGCCTGACCTATGGATCAAAACCATCAAAGAGGTCGCTGATGAGCACTGGGATATGGGCAAACTGTATTACGAGCTGACAAGCCGCCGCCCCAAAGAAAAAAGCATTGGTTACTGTGAAAGTCACGATCAGGCATTGGTTGGAGATAAAACCTTGATGTTCCGCCTGTGCGATGCAGAAATGTATCACGCTATGAGCAAGTCCACCCCCTCTTTGATCATCGACAGGGGTATGGCACTGCACAAAATGATACGACTCTTCACCGCCGCTTTGGCAGGAGATGGTTATCTTAATTTTATGGGTAACGAATTCGGTCATCCCGAATGGATCGATTTTCCGCGTGAGGGCAACAACTGGAGTTATCACTACTGCCGCCGCCAATGGTCACTGGCGGATAATGACAACCTCCGTTACGGTCAGTTACAAGCCTTTGATATCGCTATGCTTTCACTGATGAAACAAGGAAATTTGGTTGCCAAACCCGCGCAACTTAAATGGCTTCATCAAGATGATAAAGTGGTTATATTCCATAAGGGCTCCTATATATTTGCCTTTAACTTCAGCCCCGAACATTCTTATGAAGGATATTTCATTCCTGCTATGGCACAAGGCAAGTATAAAGCGGTGCTTTCTACCGATATCGCAGAATTTGGCGGTCAATCACGCACCGATATGAACTACCGATACTCCGCCGCAGAGCAAAACGACGGACGGCTTGGTTTCCCCTGTTATCTGCCGGCGCGAACCGCAATCGTATTGAAACGTCAACCCCGATAAATACCATCTCATTAAAAAGCCAACCGAAGCAGTGCTCCGGTTGGCTTTTTTATTTATTCTTCTTCCAGTCCGAGTTGGCCTGCCAGTGCTTGCATTTTTTCTTCGTCACTTACCGACTGATCCTCGGCAGATTTAATGGAATTACAGGTGTATTTTTTCAGTACTCCCGTGTTGAGTTTGCAATCAAATTCTTCTTGCCACTGGGTAAACAATTCGGAAATTTCTTTGTTTTTTAAATTCATCAACATTTTCTGACGGATTTCCTCTGTAAACACTTTTTCGTCTTCCAATGTTAACTTACGAATAATGTGGAAACCGTAGTCGGTCTGCACCAAACGGGTTTCCCCGATTTCCATATCAAAAGATGCCTTTTCAAATTCATCCACCATTTCGCCCATGGTGAAAACATATCCGTCGGGATAAGCGGCAACACCCTCATCACTGTTGTATTTTTCAATCAGTTTATCAAAGGCGGCTTCGTCGGCATTTTTTGCCATTTCATAGACATCCTGTGCCTTTTCCTTTGCCTCTTGCATTTCCTCTCCCTCCATGGTTACGCCACTGGAGTTGACGGTACTGATCAGGATATGTTTGGCTCTGGCATAGTTGTCCTTAAAATGTGCCATAATTGCTTGTTCGGACACCGGCTCAAGACCATCTTTGCCGAAATAGTAGTTTACAACTTTCAGAATTTTTTGCGTATCATAATATGCCGCATTGATATATTCATCATATTCCAGTCCGCTTTGTTTTAAACTCTCTATCACTGCTTGCTTGCCGCCGGCACTTTCATTCATCTGGTCAATATTTGCCTGAATGTTTTCTTCTTCCTCGGCAGTAAAGGAAAGACCGAGCTTGTCAAACTGAGCGCGCCAGGTCACCGTTGCCGCCAGGCTTTGTACGGTAGAAGTCTGTATGTATTCCCCGACGGTCAGATCATCACTGTATTCAGCGTTCCACGTTTCTTCATTTTCACTCATGGAATTTTGAGAAAGATAGGCGCTCATTTGTTGACGCAGTTGATAAATATACATCGCCGCAGATATGCTCTCGTCTCCGAGTTTGACCGCCCAACTTTTTGTGCTCACACATCCGCTCAGCGAAACACAAAGTAATACCGCCATCAAAGCGGCAATAACTTTTCCAAACTTTTTCATATTGCCTCCATTATGCAAAAATTAGTAATACTATTATACGATGTTTAGATACTTTTGTCTATATTCTTTACAGTTTTTTCATTTTTTGACAACACAGATATTGAAACCAACCGATAAATATAGTAGAATGATTGTGTATATTTATGGAAAGAGCAAAATTATGATACGAAAAAATGATCGTTTGACCGTTACAATAGAAGATTATTCCAACGAAGGCCACGGTGTTGCCCGTAAGGACGGATACGTTCTGTTCATCCCCGGTGCCGCTGTCGGAGAAACTTTGGAAGTGCACGTTTTAAAGACGGGGCGCTCATTTGGTTATGCCAAAATTGTTCGTATTCTTACCCCATCTCCCGATAGAACAGAGTGCGACTGTGAGGTGGCTTCCCGATGCGGCGGTTGCTCTTTTCGTCACATTCGCTATGAAAGTGAACTTATGCATAAAGCAGCCAAGGTAGAAAATGCTCTGCGCCGTATCGGTGGCATTGCCTGTCCCCCCATGCAGCCCATTCTGGCTGCCCACGAAACCTGCTCATATCGCAACAAAGCGCAATATCCCATCCGCGAAGAAAACGGAAATATCGTTGCCGGCTTTTATGCCTCGGGCAGTCACCGCATTATTCAAACCGATCGTTGCCCCCTGCAACCCGAAATATTTGACAAGTTACTTCACTTTACACTTGAGTATATACAATCACACGCTTTAACTGCCTATAATGAACAAACCGGCAAGGGACTTGTGCGCCATCTTTACCTGCGCCGCGGTGAAAAAAGCGGTGAAATTATGGTTTGCGTTGTACTCAACGGTGATTCTTTACCCGAAGATTTTCTGCCGACACTTACTGCCGCATTTCCCGAAGTGAAGTGTGTTTGTGTCAACGAAAACCGTCAGAAAACCAACGTGATTTTAGGCAAAAACACGCATTTTCTCACCGAGCGCACCTTTATATATGATTCTCTGCTCGGCAAAGAATTTGCCATTTCCCCTGCCTCTTTTTATCAGGTCAATCCCGTTCAAACAGAGCGACTGTATCAAAAAGCCGCCGACCTTGCCGAAATCGATGAAACGCAAACAGTACTCGACCTGTATTGCGGCATCGGCACCATCGGCATCTGCACTGCATCGAATGCCAAAACGTTGGTCGGCATTGAGATCGTACCCGAAGCGGTAGAAAATGCCACCATCAACGCCAAGCGCAACGGACTGCAAAACACCCGTTATCTTTGCGCTGATGCCAAAAACGGTGCGGCACAGCTGATCGCAGAGGGTTATCGGTTTGACACGGTTATCATCGACCCACCGCGCAAAGGGTGCGACACGCAAACACTCGAGGCGCTTGTTACCCTTGCGCCACCCAAACTGGTTTATATATCCTGCGACCCTGCAACTCTGGCGCGAGATATAGCCTATCTCACCAAGCACGGTTTTTCTTTAAAAAGTGCCACACCGGTTGACTTGTTCCCGAGAACCACACACGTAGAAACGGTAGCTCTTTTAACCTTGGAAAAGGTCGACGATAAAATACAAGCGTTTTTTGAAAACGCGCAGCTGTTGTCAGAAAATTTTAATATTACACCACTTTTATACGGCTCTTTGGGACTTGAATATCTGAGCGGTCAAAACCTTGGTGCTGACGATATTGATATTTTAGTTCCCGAAATTTTGCTTTCAGACAAATGGACCGAGTTTCGATCAACACTGGAAAGCAACGCTTATACTTTAGTGGATGAGCACGAACACACCTTTGAGAAAAACAGTATTCACTATTCCTACGCAAAAATTGAAGAATTACCCACTTTTGCAAACATTGCTCTCGATGAAATCAAAACGCGTAATCATGAGGGCACTTCTTTTAAAGTGTTATCACTGCAACAATATCTCAAGGTCTATACCGCCTCATCAAAAGACGGATACAGGGCAACCGTCCGCGGCAAAAAAGACGCCGACAAACTTGCCTTTATCAACCAGCAGATAAAAAATAAGGAGAAGTCATAAGTGGTTTTAACAGGACAGATTATGGGATGGGTCGCTGCGCTTTTGACCTTTGCCTCATATCAATTTAAAGAGCACAAAAAACTCCTGGTGGTGCAGACGCTGGCAACGCTGAGCATATGTATCAGTTATGCACTGCTCGGTGCGTGGTCGGGAATGCTTCTCAACATCGTATGTATTTTAAGAAATTTTATCATCTACAAAAAAGACGTTAAAATTTTCTCCCATAAATTCTGGCCGTATCTGCTTGCAGGTGTGATGGCGGTGATGGGAGCGTTCTCCTGGCAGGGCATCATGTCGTTGCTGATCGTGGTTGCTTTGGCGGTCAACACAGTATTTTTGTATTTCCCCAATATGCAAAATTTGCGAAAAAGCATTTTGCTGACCTGTTCTATGGTTCTCTTATACAATGTATATTACACGGTGTGGGGCGGCGTTTTAAATGAAGCAATTGCCATCACCTCCGCCGTTATCGGATTATATCGTTTTCGCGCATCAAAAAATAATCTGGAGGATAATGATTTATGAAAAAAATTGTAAGCATTGCACTTTGCCTGATTTTTGTTCTTAGTTTATCGGCTTGCGGCGGAAAAGTGAGGGATACAAAAACAAAAAGTGTAGACTCAAAGCTGTATTCCGAG
>JAZROO010000054.1:0-21204 GCA_045648705.1 Eubacteriales bacterium
GTGGGTTAAAGCGTGGTTCTTTCTACCATACCTTAATTTTCGAGCAGAGAAAAAAGGTTGGATGAATTGAAATCGGTTTGTCAGCGGCGACCCGCCGCGTACACATAGTACGCTACGGTCGTCCCCTCAACGAAAACTCCCGCACTTTTAAGACCCAGCCGTTGTGGGTTAAAGCGTGGTTCTTTCTACCATACCTTAATTTTCGAGCAGAGAAAAAAGGTTGGATGAATTGAAATCGGTTTGTCAGCGGCGACCCGCCGCGCACTTTTTCCACCTATCCGATGTAGGTGATAGTACGCCGACGAAGACTGCAAAAGCGAAAATTTTTGCCATCTATCCGCTGTGGGCATTACGTTAATTTACATAAAAAAGACAATTCCTCGGAATTGTCTTTTTTTATTGCGCAAACTTCTTTTTTTGCCCTTGATTTATTGACGGTTAGGGCAAAAAGTGCTATAATATGTTAAACTGCCTATAATATTGCAAAAAATGTGGAATTTATTCATCATTTTGTCAAACAAGGTTTGTTATTTTATCAAAGGGGGAGAACAAAATGGTTTATGACGTAGTCATTGCCGGTGCAGGTGTCATCGGTGGTATGATTGCAAGAGAGCTCTCAAAGTATCAGCTCTCGGTTTGTTTGCTCGAGAAAAAGAGCGATGTCAGCGGTGGTGCCAGTAAGGCAAACACAGGCATTATTCACGGTGGTTACGACCCCGTGCCGGGTACGCTGAAAGCTAAAATGAATACACTGGGTACACCTTTGCTCTATCAAGCGGCAAAGGAACTGAACGTACCTGTTAAGCAAAACGGATCGATGGTTTGCGCCTTTGGCCCCGAGGAAGAGCCTGAGATTCACAACCTCTATGAAAGAGGTATCATCAATCAAACTCCGGGTATGAAAATTCTTTCGGGAGATGAAGCGCGCGCCATTGAGCCGACTCTTTCCAAAGAAGTCACCCTTGTGTTGCAGATTCCCTCGGCAGGTATCATCTGCCCCTATCGTCTGACCATCGCCGCCGTTGGCAACGCGATGGACAACGGGGTGCAGTTCATCCGCAACTTCGAGGTCAGCAAAATTGAACGTAAAGACGGTGTTTTCACCGTTTCAAACCCTGCAGGCGAGAGTGTAGAGGGCAAATATTTCCTCAACTGCGCCGGTTGCTATTCCGACCGTGTTGCCGAAATTGCAGGAGATGGATTTTTCAAAATCATTCCGAGATCAGGTGAGTATCTGCTGCTGGACAAGGTGCAGGGCAGTACCCTTGGTCACACCATTTTCCAAGTACCCACCAAAGACGGTAAAGGTATCCTGGTTACCCCCACCGTACACGGCAACCTGATGGCAGGTCCCACCGCGATGGCGGTTGCTTCTCCCGAAAATAAAGAGATCACGTTAGAGGGTCTTGATATTGTTAAAACCCTCTCTGCTAAGAGCATTCCGAGCGTTGACTTCTCGCAGGTCATCACGTCCTTTGTCGGTGTGCGCTCTTCTGTGGATCACGGTGACTTTATCATCGAAGCCTCCAAAAAGGTGGAAGGCTTGGTGCACGTTGCCGCGATTGACTCTCCCGGTCTTTCCTCTTGTGTTGCCATCGCGCAGTACACGGTGGATATCTTGCGAGAAATCGGACTGGTCACCACCCCCAAGAGCGATTGGGACGGTACAAGGGAAGACACGGAAGCCTTCAGAAAAATGTCAAATGCCGAAAAAGATGCCGTGATTAAAGAAAACAGCGCCTACGGCAAAATCGTTTGCCGCTGTGAAGGCATCACCGAGGGTGAAATTCGCGATGCCATCCGCCGCAATCCCCCTGCGATCGACGTGGACGGTGTTAAGCGCAGAACACGCGCAGGTATGGGCAGATGTCAGGGCGGTTTCTGCGGTCCCTACGTACTGGAACTCATTTCCGAGGAACAGGATATGGCGATGGAAGACATTACCAAAAAAGGCTATGATTCCAAGATTTTGACGGGGAGGATGTAGAGGATGACAGTAAAACACGATATCGTCGTTGTCGGCGGCGGCCCTGCAGGTATGGCAGCGGCAATCGCGGCATATGACAGTGGCATTAAAGACGTAGTAATTCTCGACAGAGAGGAAGCCCCCGGCGGCATTCTCCGTCAATGTATCCATAACGGATTCGGCATACATAAACTCGGCAAAGAGCTCACAGGTCCCGAATACGCGGCAACCTATGCTGACCTTGTTGCCGAGCGTGGCATCAAGGTGTATACCGAGACCACGGTTTTAAGTGTTTCAAAGCAGCGCGTTGTTACCGCCACCAATACCGAGGGTATTTTGGAACTGGAGGCAGGTGCTGTGATTCTTGCTATGGGTTGCAGAGAGCGTCCCCGTGGCGCGCTCAACATTCCCGGCACCCGTCCTGCAGGTATTTTCAGCGCAGGTACGGCACAGAAGTACATTAACTGCAAAGGCTATTCGGTCGGTAAAAAAGCGGTCATTCTCGGCTCGGGTGATATCGGTCTGATTATGGCAAGAAGACTTTCTCTGCAAGGCGCCAAAGTCGAGGCGGTTTGCGAGATTATGCCCTATTCGGGCGGTCTGACCCGTAACATCGTGCAGTGTCTGGAGGACTATGATATTCCGCTCTACCTCAGCACCACCGTTGCCGAAATTCACGGCAGAAAGCGACTGGAGGGCGTAACCATTGCCCAGGTTGACGAAAACCGTCGCCCCATCGAAGAAACCAAACGCTATATTGAATGTGACACCTTGCTTCTTTCTTGCGGTCTTATCCCCGAAAATGAGCTGACAAGGGAGGCTGGCATCACCATCGACCGCATCACTTCCGGTGCCGTCGTTGACCAGAATCGTCAAACCGACGTGGACGGTATTTTTGCCTGCGGTAACGTTTTGCAGGTGCACGACTTGGTTGACTACGTTTCTGACGAAGCGGAGATTGCAGGTAAAGGTGCCGCCGAGTTTGTAAAAGGTACACTGCAAAGAGGGGAAATGATCCAAACCCAAGCAGGCAGTGGCGTACGCTACGTTCTGCCCCAAAAGGTTTATAAGAGCGAAAGTGACGTTGATTTGTTTTTACGCGTTGTCAAACCCTACGGTAAGGTGCGCTTTACCGTGCGCTCGGGGGATGAAGTCCTTGCCACCGCCATGCGCCTCAAAGCCGCTCCCGGTGAAATGGAAAAAATCAGCGTAAAAGCAGAAAAACTTAAGTCTGCAAACGCACCCATCACGGTAGAATTGGAGGAAGTATGATGAAAAGAGATTTGATTTGTATTGTCTGTCCTCGCGGTTGCGCAATGCAGGTGGAAATTGAAGGCAACGTAGTCAAAAGTGTTACAGGCAATGCCTGTAAACGCGGTGCTGAATATGCTGAAAACGAATGTATCAGCCCCACAAGAATGGTTACCTCGCTTGTCAGAGTAACCAATCGTAAAGATACGATGGTCAGCGTTAAAACAAACGCTCCCATTCCCAAAGGCAATATCTTTGATTTGATGGATTTGATTGTTGCCGCCAAGGTCGAAGCACCCGTCAAAATCGGACAGGTGATTTTAAAAGACGTTTTCGGCACCGACGTGATTGCCACCAAGAATATTGACTAAACTTAAAATGCCCGACAAAGTCGGGCATTTTTTATGCCCCAAATAGCAAAATCTCTTGAAAATCGGAAAACAAATATGATATAATAAATACATATTTATTAAAGTTGGGATTAGGGTACCTGTGATGAAAAAAATAGGATTTGACAATGATAAATATCTGAGCTTGCAATCAGCGCACATTAAAGAGCGCATTGAGAAATTTGAGGGTAAACTGTATCTGGAACTGGGCGGCAAACTCTTTGATGATTATCACGCTTCCCGTGTTTTGCCCGGCTTTGAGCCGGACAGTAAGATCAAAATGCTGCTGCACCTGAAAGATCAGGCAGAGGTTATGATCTCCATCAACGCTGAGGATATTGAGAAAAACAAGATCAGAAGTGACCTTGGCATCTCTTATGATAACGACGTTATTCGTCTGATCGACGCGTTTCGCGGTATGGGACTGATGGTTTCCAGCGTGGTGATGACCCGTTATGCAGGGCAGTATGCCGCTGAGGTCTTTCAAAAGAAACTGGAAAACCTTGGCATCAAGGTGTACCGCCATTATCCCATTGTCGGCTATCCGAACAACATTCCTTTGATTGTAAGTGAAGAAGGCTACGGCAGAAACGAGTATATCCAAACCACCAAACCGCTCGTAATTGTCACCGCCCCCGGTCCCGGTAGCGGCAAACTTGCCACCTGCCTTTCTCAGCTTTATCACGAGCATATGCGCGGCATCAAAGCAGGATATGCAAAGTTTGAAACCTTCCCGATTTGGAATCTGCCGCTTAAGCACCCCGTAAACCTTGCCTATGAAGCGGCAACGGCAGACCTTAACGACCTGAATATGATCGACCCCTTCCATCTGGAAGCATACGGGCAGATGACGGTTAATTACAACCGCGACGTTGAAGCTTTTCCGCTGCTCAAAGCAATGCTTGAGCGCATTTTGGGCGAGAGCCCCTATCAATCTCCCACCGATATGGGCGTGAATATGGTGGGCAACTGCATTTTTGATGACAAGGCAGTTTGCGCCGCCGCAAAGCAAGAGATTTTGCGCCGCTACTTCAAGATTAAATGCGACCAACTGCTCGGCACCGTCAGCAAAAGCGCGGTGGTTAAGGCAGAAAGCATTATGCGTCAGGCAGGGGTCACCCCGGAGGATCGCGCCGTTGTGAAAGCCGCAATAGACAAGGCAGAGGCATCCGGCGTGCACGCGGTTGCCTTTGAACTGAGCGACGGTACGGTGGTCACAGGAAAAACCAGCGCACTGCTCGGCAGTGTTGCCGCGGCACTTCTCAATGCGATGAAAATTATGGCAGGGATTGACGATGAGGTACTGCTCATCGCACAGGCGCACATTGAGCCGATTGTAAAGCTCAAGCGCGAGATTTTCCATTCTGCCTATTCGCATCTTGATTCTAACGAAATGTTGATTGCACTGTCCTCGTCGGCAGGTGTCAATCCCTTGGCGGCTAAAGCACTTGAGCAGATTTCTCTGCTGAAGGGCACCGAAATGCATTCATCGGTTATGCTGTGCGATGCTGATGAACAGGTGCTTAAAAAACTCGGTGTTAACTACACCTGTGAGCCTGTCCGCCGCACAAAAAATATTTATTAAATTAAAAAGAGTGTAAACACATTTTGGTGTTTACACTCATTTTTTTATAAATTTAAATTTTGTTATTTTAGTTCATTTACATAATAGGTATTGGTGTCTGCCGTCAGATGATATTCATCTGTTAATGACAGTCGGAAAAACTCCGCGCCCTCTAAAACTTCGAGGACTGCCTCGGTCAGATATTCTCCCTTGGGAGCCACCGCGGTTGATATTCTGCGCTTATCGTGGTGCAGAGAAATTTGCTTTACGGGAGAACAGGTAACGTGCACCTTGCCGTCCTCATACCAAAGTTCTTTGATTTCAGGACCTCTGGAGGCATAAAAATCACCGGCAAGGAGGGCATCGGTCAGATTTTTATATGTAAGGGAATCTGCCTTTACACATACCCACGCGCCAAACGAGTCGCAACGCTCGTGGTCGAGGGGGAATTTATTGTGATTATCGTCGGCACCGATGCAGAAAAGGCGTTTGCCGCCGCGAAGCATATCGTCGTAGACTTTGGCGTTGTAGTCGTCAAACCCTGCTTCAAGACAACCAAAGTTTGCAATCTCCATGGCGTGCATACCCTCGTACTTCATATAGTCCTCATAGGTTTCAAGCGACCAGACGGGATGGTTGTAGGTAACGAAAAATCCGCCGTCCTTGCCTTTTTGGATCATATCATTGATACATTCAGGGGTGAAAACACGCTCATAGTCAGGTAAACTTTCATCAAACACCACCTCGTCTTTGTGCAGAGGTGCATTTCTGAACAGATATTTTTCTCTGTGCCAACAAACCGTTTGCTTGGTGTCGGGTGAGAGCGCTACCATACAAATGTGACAACACTTGTTGCTCCCGCTCGTTCTGCCGACTTCGTTAACCGCAAGTTCCACACCGTTCAGCGCCACAAAGTTTTCGTCTGTAAGGTCATTGTGTTGCAAAAACACCTCGTGGTCGGTAAAGGCAACAGCACTGTAACCCTTTTTGAGATAAGCCTCTTTAATTTCGGCAGGGGTCAACTTACCGTCAGATATTGTGGAATGGCAGTGCAGATTTACTTTGTAAAAATTCCCGTTTTCCGAAAGCAAAAACTTTTTCATTTGGTAATCTCCTTTAAATCATAAGGAGTGGTCTGATATACATAGTAGTTAAGCCAGTTGGAGTAAAGAAGGTTGGCGTGTGAGCGCCAGGTTTTCGGGGGGTCTTTGGTATCGTCGTCATCGGGGAAGTAGTTTTTGGGCATTTCGATGGGCAGTCCTGCATTTTTGTCGCGCAGATACTCGTTTTTCAGGGTGTCTGCATCGTATTCGGAATGACCCGTCACGAAAATCTGACTGCCGCCGTCGGTGGCAACGATATAAACACCTGCTTCCTCACTGGAAGCAAGGATGCGAAGTTCGGGTACCTGTTCAATGTCCTCCCTTAAAACCGTTGTGTGACGGGAATGGGGGACCATAAACACATCGTCAAACCCTCTGAGCAAAATCGAGCGCTGATAATCAGCAGTGTGGGGGAACACACCGAACATTTTTTTGGGTAGCGGCAGTTTTTTGATACCGTAGTGGTAGTAAAGTCCTGCCTGCGCCCCCCAACAGATGTGGAAAGTGGAGGTAACGTGGGTTTTGCTCCACTCCATAATCTCGCAGAGCTCCTCCCAATATTCCACCTCGTCAAAGGGCAGATTTTCAACCGGCGCACCCGTGATGATCATACCGTCGAAATTCTCACTTTTGATATCATCAAAGGTTTTGTAAAACGCGAGCAGATGCTCCTTGGAGGTGTTTTTGGACACGTGGCTTTTGGTGTGAATGAGCGTAAGCTCCACCTGCAAGGGTGAGTTTCCGAGCATTCTTGCAAGCTGTGTTTCCGTTTCGATTTTTTTGGGCATCAGATTGAGAAGCAAAATCCTCAGCGGACGAATGTCCTGCGTGATGGCGCGTTTTTCGGTCATCACAAAGATGTTTTCTTCTGCCAAGGTTTGTACTGCAGGTAAATCAGATGGTACTTTAATGGGCATATTTTTATACTCCTAATGCTTGTTTAATGTCTTCAATGAGGTCATCGGCACTTTCCAGTCCGCAAGAAAGACGCACCAGATCCGCTCCGATGCCTGCGGCGGCAAGCTCCGCATCGTTCATCTGACGATGGGTGGCACTTGCAGGATGCAAACAGCAACTTCTTGCATCGGCAACGTGGGTTTCAATGGCAATCACCTTGAGCTTTTTCATAAAGCTTTCTGCCGCCGCTCTGCCGCCCTTCACACCGAAGGAAACGACACCGCAACTACCGTTTGGCAGATACTTTTGCGCCAAAGCATAGTCGGGCGAGGAGGGAAGCGAGGGGTAGTTTACCCAAGCAATTTCGTCGCAACTCTCCAAAAACTTGGCTACTGCCAGTCCGTTTTCGCAGTGACGGGGCATACGAACGTGCAGACTTTCCAGACCTAAATTGAGGTAAAAAGCGTCTTGCGGACTTTGAATGGAGCCGAGGTCGCGCATCAGTTGCGCGGTGGCTTTGGTAATAAAAGCACCCTCTTTGCCAAACCGCTCAACGTAGTTTACCCCGTGATAACTTTCATCGGGGGTGCAAAGACCGGGGAACTTGTCGGCGTGCGCCATCCAGTCGAAATTACCGCTGTCAACGATACAGCCGCCTACCGCAACACCGTGACCGTCCATATATTTGGTGGTAGAATGGGTAACAATGTCTGCCCCCCATTCAAACGGACGGCAACCCACGGGGGTGGCAAAGGTATTGTCAATAATCAGCGGCACTCCGTTTTTGTGCGCAAAGTTTGCCCAACGCTCAATGTCAAGCACTCGAAGGGCAGGGTTGGCAATGGTCTCACCAAACACCGCTTTGGTGTTGGGACGAACGGCATTTTGCATTTCTTCATCACTCGCGTCGGGGGCAAGGAAGGTGAAATCAATGCCCATACGCTTCATGGTAACGGCAAAAAGATTGTATGTGCCGCCGTAAATGGCACTGCAGGCAATCACGTGGTCACCGACCCCTGCAATGTTGAATACCGCAAAGAAACTGGCAGCTTGACCCGATGAGGTCAGCATCGCGGCAGTACCGCCCTCCAGTTCGCAGATTTTAGCGGCAACGGTATCGCAGGTCGGGTTTTGCAAACGGGAGTAAAAATAACCGTTTGCCTCCAGATCAAAGAGTTTTCCCATATCTTCGCTGGTTGCATATTTAAAAGTAGTGCTCTGAATAATCGGCACCTGACGCGGCTCCCCATTGCCCGGGGTGTAACCGCCTTGAACACATTTGGTTTCAATTCTAGCCATAATAATCACTCCTGAAATATACTTATACATTATAAAATATAACAAAAAAGCATCGCATTGTCAATGCACTAAAATGTAAAAAAAGTGTTGACAAAGCGGCTTTTGTCGTGTAATATGGGTATATATTTAACGCGAGGATGAAAACAAGTACATTTTGATGCTTCTTTCCAAGAGAGCTGTCGGTTGCTGTAAGGCAGTAAAGGGCGCAAGGTGGAATACATTTCGGAGCGGCTTTGAACAACGGATCACACCAAGTAAGCAAAGACGGGTGCGCCCGATAAAGCGCAGGGAGATTGTTTGATTTCCCCTGAGGCTGTTTTTTTAAAACGGCAAACCAGAGGTGGTACCGCGAAACATTTTCGCCCTCTGCACATTTTTTCGTGTGCAGAGGGTTTTTTATTGAGGTGAGCAAGGATGGTTATTACACAATTACTTGAAAAAAATGCAAGATTTTACGGGCAGGAGAGTGCCCTTGTTGAAATCAATCCTTCCGAGGAGCGCGATCTGGCGCAGACCTGGAGAGAATTCAGTTTGATTGAAAACAATGCAACCGCTCCTTATCGCAGAGAACTTTCTTGGCAGGATTTTGACAGACGCGCCAACCGCTTTGCCAATCTGCTTTTAAGCCGTGGTCTTGAAAAGGGCACCAAGGTCGGCATTTTGCTGATGAACTGTCTGGAGTGGCTGCCCCTCTATTTCGGTATTTTGAAAGCAGGGTGCATTGCCGTACCGCTTAATTTCCGCTATGCTGCCGATGAAATCAAATATTGCGTGGAACTGGCAGACATTGAGGTGCTGATTTTCGGTGAAGAATTCATCAGCCGAATGGATGATATTTATGACAATTTGGAGGGAATGAAAATCCTCTTTTACGTTGGCAAAAACGGTCCCGTTTATACCGAGGATTGCCTTTCTTTGATGAGCTACTGCTCCTCCAATCCGCCACCGGTGGAACTGACCGAGGACGACTATGCCGCCATCTACTTTTCTTCCGGCACCACCGGCTTTCCCAAGGCGATTTTGCACGATCACCGTGCCTTGATCAGCTCTTGTATGACCGAGCAAAACCACCACTCTCAAACCAAAGACGACGTATTTTTGTGCATTCCGCCACTGTATCACACGGGCGCTAAAATGCATTGGTTTGGCTCACTTTTGTCAGGTGGTAAGGCGGTGCTTTTGCGCGGCGTCAAACCCGAGTGGATTTTGCGCGCCGTCAGCGAGGAAAAGTGCACGATTGTATGGCTTTTGGTACCGTGGACACAGGATTTGCTTGACGCTATTGAAAGCGGCAAAATCAATAAAGAACAATACGAACTTGACCAGTGGAGATTGTTGCACATCGGCGCCCAACCCGTGCCGCCAAGCCTTATTAAAAGATGGCTGGAGGTCTTTCCCCATCATCAGTATGACACCAATTACGGTCTGAGTGAATCCATCGGCCCCGGTTGTGTGCATCTTGGGGTGGAGAACGTTCATAAAGTCGGTGCCATCGGCAAAGCGGGATATCTGTGGGAAACCGCGATTGTTGACGAACACGGCAACCGCGTTGCGCGCGGTGAGGTCGGTGAACTCATCGTTAAAGGCCCCGGTGTGATGAAATGTTACTATAAAAACAAGGAAGCCACCGATGAGGTGCTTAAAGGTGATTGGCTTTACACAGGCGATATGGCAAAAGAGGATGAAGACGGCTTTATCTTTTTGGTAGACAGAAAGAAAGACGTTGTCATCTCGGGCGGAGAGAACATTTATCCCGTTCAGATTGAGGACTTTTTACGCGCCTACTCCAAAATTAAGGACGTGGCGGTCATCGGTCTGCCGGATGCTCGTTTGGGTGAAATCACCGCCGCTATTATTGAGATTAAAGAAGGGGAACAGTGCACCGAGCAGGAAATCGTTGATTTCTGTACCGCTCTGCCGCGCTACAAGCGCCCCCGTACGATTATATTTGCAGACGTTCCGCGCAACCCGACCGGTAAGATTGAAAAACCGGTGCTCAGAGAAAGATATTGTCAAGGCTCATTGGTGGAAGCGCAGATAAAGTAGAAAGAAGGATAGACAATGCTTATTAAACTTACAATGCTCGTCATCTTTTTTGCGGTGATGTTGGGCGTTGGGTTTTATTGTAAAAAACACGCTACCAACGTAGACGGTTTTGTGCTCGGTGGCAGAAACGTCGGCCCGTGGCTGACCGCGTTTGCCTATGGCACCTCGTACTTTTCTGCGGTGGTATTTGTGGGATATGCAGGGCAGTTTGGCTGGAAATACGGTGTGGCTGCCACCTGGGCAGGTATTGGCAATGCATTGCTCGGCTCTCTCTTGGCGTGGCTGATTCTCGGCCGTCGTACGCGCGTGATGAGCCAACATTTAGGTGCCGCCACCATGCCGCAGTTTTTCGGCAAACGCTATGGCAGTGAGGCGCTTAAAATCTATGCCAGTGCCATTACTTTTCTGTTTTTGATTCCCTATACCGCGTCACTTTATAACGGACTTTCCCGTCTGTTTGAGATGGCATTTCACGTTGATTATGCCGTTTGCGTTATCGTAATGGCGGTGCTGACGGGGGTTTACGTCATCGTCGGCGGCTATATGGCAACCGCGATTAACGACTTTATTCAAGGCATCATTATGATTTTCGGCATCGTGGCGGTCATTTGGGCGGTACTTGCCTCCAAGGGCGGACTTACGTCGGCACTTGACTCTCTTGCGCAAATCAGTGACGTGGGCGCCCCCAAGGGCTCCTTTGCCTCGATTTTCGGCCCTGACCCTGTGGGGCTTGGCGGTGTGGTACTGCTGACGTCGCTTGGCACCTGGGGACTGCCGCAGATGGTGCAAAAATTCTATGCCATCAAAAGTGAAAAACAAATTGTCAAAGGCACCGTGATTTCCACCGTGTTTGCGCTGATTGTCGCAGGCGGTTGCTATTTTCTGGGCGGCTTTGGCAGACTGTTTTCCGATAAAGTGGATATTGCCACGGGCGGCTATGATTCTATTATACCCGCGATGCTTGAAAACTTACCGGTGGTATTGATCGGTGTTGTGGTGGTGTTGGTGCTCAGCGCCTCTATGTCCACCCTTTCTTCACTGGTTATGACCTCCTCCTCCACCTTGACGCTTGACCTCATCAAAGGCCACGCCATCAAGCAGATGAAGGAAAAAACGCAACTGCTCGTAATGCGCATTTTGATTGTGGTGTTCATCGCCATTTCTGCCGCGATTGCCATTTTCCAAACCAAAAGTGAAAGCGAAAGCGTTGCCTTTATCGCGCAACTGATGGGTGTGTCTTGGGGCGCAATGGCAGGTGCATTTTTGGCGCCTTTCCTTTACGGTCTTTACGGCAAATGGGTCTCAAAGGCAGCCGTTTGGGTGAATATGAGCTTTTCGGTGGTGTTTATGCTGTCGGTCATTTTCTTTAAAAGCGTATTTCCGCCGTTACTGCAAAGCCCCATCAATGCAGGTGCATTTTGTATGCTTGCAGGACTCGTTATCGTGCCGATTGTATCCCTTTTTACCCCCAAGCCTGACACAAAAGAGGCATTTTCCTGCTATAATAAGTAAAAAAATGACACTGTTGCTCAAAAAAAGGGTTGCAGTGTCATTTTTCTTATAGTATAATAATTTATTATATTTATTTACTCAAAGGAGTTCTTTGTTATGAAAACACTGTTGCTTGGAAATGAAGCGGTAGCGCGCGGCCTGTATGAAGCAGGGTGCAGTTTTGTTTCCAGTTATCCCGGCACCCCCAGTACCGAGATTACCGAGGCGGTTGCCAAATATGAGGAAGTTTACGCCGAATGGGCACCCAACGAAAAGGTTGCCATGGAAGCCGCTTTCGGTGCTTCTCTGGCAGGTAAGCGCTCTTTTTGCGCGATGAAACACGTGGGACTCAACGTGGCGGCAGATCCGCTGTTTACCATTGCATACACAGGCGTCAATGCCGGTATGGTCATTGCAGTGGCAGACGATGCAGGTATGCACTCCTCGCAAAACGAGCAGGATTCCCGTCACTATGCCAAGGCGGCAAAACTGCCGATGCTGGAGCCTGCCGATTCGGCAGAGGCACTTGCCTTTACCAAACTTGCCTACGAAATCAGTGAAAAGTTTGATACCCCTGTGCTCATTAAAATGTGCACCCGTGTGTCCCACTCGCAAAGCGTAGTGGCACTCGGTGAGCGCGTCGAAGCGGAAAAATCCTACGAGAAAAATCCGCAGAAATACATTATGATGCCCGGCAACGCTAAACTGCGCCATCCTGTTGTGGAACAGCGCTTGGAGGCTTTGTCGATTTTGGGGGATGAGTGCGAGGTTAATCGCATCGAAGAGGGCAAGGATCAAAGCAAAGGTATCATCACCTCCTCCACTTCTTATCAGTACGTCAAAGAGGTGTTGGGGGACAAATATCCCGTGTTGAAAATCGGCATGGTCTGGCCGCTTCCCACCCAAAAGATTCTCGAATTTGCAAACAGTGTGGAAGAGTTGATCGTTGTCGAGGAGCTGGACGGCTTTATCGAGGAATACTGCAATTCTCTGGGACTGAAAGTTAGCGGTAAAGAACTCTTTTCCAATATCGGTGAACTCTCTCAGAGTCTGGTTGCAAAGCAGTTTGGAAAGGAAACCTCCATCGGCCCCGTTGCCGAGCAGAATATTCCGAACCGTCCTCCCGTTATGTGCGCGGGTTGCCCTCACAGAGGACTGTTCTACGTACTTGCGAAGAATAAATACACGGTTTTGGGCGACATTGGTTGCTACACCTTAGGCGCCGTACCGCCCTTGGCGGCACTGGACAGTACCATTTGTATGGGTGCCTCCATTTCGGGACTGCACGGCTTTGTTAAGGCAAGCGGTACTTCTGAGAAAACGGTTGCCGTCATCGGTGACTCTACCTTTATGCACTCGGGTGTTACGGGACTTATCAACATTGCTTACAATGATTCCCATTCCACCGTCATTATTCTTGACAACTCTATTACGGGTATGACAGGCCATCAGCAAAACCCCACCACAGGCATGAACCTCAAAGGTGACCCTGCGGCAAAGATCGACCTTGAAACCCTTTGCAGAGCCGTCGGCATCAACCGCGTACGCGTGGTTGACCCGTATAATCTGGCAGAATGTGAAACCGCTATTAAAGAAGAAACTGCAGTTGCAGAGCCTTCGGTGATCATCTCCCGTCGTCCCTGCGCACTGCTCAAATATGTAAAACACGCTCCGGCACTCAAAGTTAATGCCGATCAGTGTAAATCCTGCAAAATGTGTATGAAGGTCGGTTGCCCTGCCATTTCGATGGTAGACGGCAAAGCCAAAATTGACCCCACACTTTGCACCGGTTGCGGCGTATGCTCTCAGCTGTGCAAATTTGATGCTTTTGAGATGGGAGGGGAGAGATAATGAACACTCAGAATATTATGATCGTCGGTGTCGGCGGTCAGGGAAGTCTGCTTGCCAGTAAACTGCTTGGCAGACTGTTGCTCACCAAAGGGTATGACATTAAGGTCTCCGAAGTCCACGGTATGAGCCAACGCGGCGGCAGTGTTGTTACCTACGTTCGCTTTGGCGATAAGGTGTATTCTCCCATCATTGATAAGGGTGAGGCGCAGTTTATTTTGTCCTTTGAACTCTTGGAAGCAGCGCGTTGGACAGAGTATCTTGCAAAAGACGGTAAGATTATCACCAACACCCAAACTATGAATCCGATGCCTGTAATCACAGGCGCGGCCAAGTACCCTGAAAACTTGGTGGAAAAAATGAACAACGCAGGGATTGACGTTATTGCCATGGATGCTTTAAGCCTTGCCACCGAAGCAGGCTCCGCCAAGGCAGTTAACATTGTTTTGCTCGGTCAACTTTCCAAACACTTTGATTTTAGTGAGCAAGAATGGTTGGAGGCAATCGAGCAAAGCGTACCTCCCAAATTCCTGGAACTGAACAAAAAAGCATTTATGCTCGGAAGAAATTACCAAATCTGAAAGAAGGAAACTGCAGTGAGCAAATACTATCAGCCGGAAATTGAAACGGCATCATATGAGCAAATCAAAGCGTGGCAGGACGAGCGTCTGGTAAAGCAAGTTCGTTACGTGTGGGACAATGTGCCCTATTATCGCAGTAAAATGGAAGCCAAAGGCGTAACCCCTGACGATATCAAAGGCCGCGATGATTTACATAAACTGCCCTTTATTACCAAGGACGATTTGAGAGAATGTTATCCCTATGGCTTATGCGGTGCCCCCCTTGCCGATTGTGTTCGTATTCATTCGACCTCGGGCACCACGGGCAAACGCGTGGTCGCGTTTTACACGCAAAACGACGTTGATTTGTGGGAAGACTGTTGCGCCAGAGCACTGGTCGCGGCAGGGACTGACAAAGAGGACGTTGTCCACGTAGCCTACGGTTACGGATTGTTTACCGGCGGCGCAGGTCTGCACGGCGGCTCCCATAAGGTCGGAAGCCTTACCTTGCCGATGTCCTCGGGCAATACTGACAGACAACTGCAGTTTATGACCGATCTCGGCTCGACCATTTTGTGCTGTACCCCCTCGTATGCGCTCTATCTCTCCGAAAGCATTGCCGAGAGAGGACTGAAAGATCAGATCAAACTCAAAGCGGGTATTTTCGGTGCGGAAGCGTGGAGTGAAGAGATGCGCCGCGATATCGAAAAAGGGCTTGGCATCAAGGCGTATGATATTTATGGACTCACCGAAATTTCGGGTCCCGGTGTCGCTTTTGAGTGCTCCGCCCAAACGGGTATGCACATCAATGAAGATCACTTTATTGCCGAAATTATCGATCCGGAAACGCTTGAGGTACTGCCCGAGGGCAGTAAAGGTGAACTGGTCTTTTCCTGTATCACCAAAGAGGGCTTTCCGCTACTGCGTTACCGCACAAAAGACATCTGTGTGCTGACCAGAGAGAGCTGCTCCTGCGGCAGAACGCACGTAAAGATGAGCAAACCCATGGGCAGAAGTGACGATATGCTCATCGTCAAAGGCGTCAACGTATTCCCCTCACAAATTGAGGCGGTACTCATTGAACAGGGTTATCCTGCCAACTATCAGATCGTAGTTGACCGCGTCAACCATTCTGATACCCTTGAGGTGATGGTGGAAATGACCCCCGAGCTCTTCTCGGATTCCTTAGGTCAGATCACCGAAATGGAAAAGAGTCTGGTAGCCGCGCTCAAAACCATGCTTGGCATCTATGCCAAGGTCAAACTCGTTGCCCCCAAATCCATCACACGTTCCGAAGGTAAAGCGGTACGTATCATTGATAAACGAAAGATATAGAGGTAAGTGGAGATGCATATTCATCAGATTTCTGTTTTTCTTGAAAACCGCACAGGGCAGCTTGCGGAAGTGACCAAACTGCTCTCGGACAATCATATCAATCTGCGCGCCATTTCCATTGCCGAAAGCGCGGATTACGGACTGCTCAGAATCATTGTTGACGATACCGGCAAAGCCGCTGATATTCTGCTCAAAGCAGGGAATATCATCACGATGAATCCCGTGGTCGTCGTTGCCGTGCCGGATCAGCCTGCAGGCCTTAGCGAAGTGCTTTCTCTGCTTTCTGAGGGTAAGATCGGCATTGAGTATATGTACGCTCTCTTTACCCATCAGCAAGGCTCGGCATATATGGTGTTCCGCACCGAAGACGAGGAGGCTTTTGTTTCCCTTCTTGAAAAGCACGGTCTTGCCGCCGTCACCCCCGACGAACTGGACCTTAAATAAATCAAAATACCGCCCACTTGGGCGGTATTTTTTTGCTTTTTTAAATTTAGGGGTCAGACCCCTAAATTTAAATGTTATAAAATAACGGTGTGTTTTATTTTACCGTTTGTGTTTTATGCTCTGCTTTAATATCTGTCTTTTCGCCGGAGAGGGCAGCATAGTCGGTGCCGCTTACCTCTGCTTTTTTCAAGACGTTGTCTATATCGTTAATATCAATTGCGTTACCCTCGGCGGTATAGGTTTTAAGCGTTTTATCGGGGAAAAAGACGCCTTTATGGTTGTAAAGGGGCTTGTAGCAGTCATCGACCTGTTCATAACGAACACAAAAGATCGCCGTATCGCTTGCTTTTAAATAAAAAGCCTCGTCATCTTGCTTTTCTTCGGGACTGTGATGGTTGTAGGTACCTACGGTGAGTTCGGTAATATTTTCTGCAAGGTCTCCTTTATAGACTTCCAAAACCTCAACGGTGTAGGGAGTGATCCAGTAGTTGAACATGGCGTGACCGTCAGCATAGTAATGCACCTTTTCTGCATTTCGGTACCGCCCTTGCCCCTCAGACTTCACCCGACCCAAAAATACAAGCGGTGCGGTTTTGATTAGATCCTCGGTGGTTAAGCTGATTTCACTGCTGTCCTCACTCATTGTGACACAACCGGAAAAAGTAAGTAGAATGAGAGTAATCATTATCGTAATGCACATATATTTTTTCATAACAGTCACTCCTTTTTCTTTACATTTTGTAATTATATTATATAATACTCATTGATTTGTTGTCAATTATCTAAATAACCAAAATTATTAAAAATATAACTGAGGTGCGCGTGTGTCTTGGGCGGTATTTTTTGCTTTTTGGGGCATACTAAATCCAAAAAGGAGAATTTTTAAATGTGTAAGTCCATCTGGAAACAAACCTCTTTGCCTGAGTTTGACCGCCTTTGCGGTGAGGAACATACCGACGTACTTGTTATCGGAGGGGGACTGTGCGGTGTGCTGTGTGCGCACTATTTAAAAGAAGCGGGAATCGACTGTATTTTGCTCGAGGCAGGGCGCATAGGGCAGGGCACTGTCGGCAACACCACGGGGAAAATCACATATCTTCACGGACTGCGCTATGCCGAACTGATGCGCAAAAAAGGGGCGCCTGTTGCCAAAATGTATCTCCAATCAGGGATAGAGGCGCTCGCCGAGTACCGCCGCCTTGCAGAAAAGTTTGACTTTGATTTTGAAACGGCGCCTGCCTATACCTATTCTCTTGATAATCGCGATGCCATTGAAGCGGAAGCCATCGCACTGCGCGCACTCGGTCAGCGCGCGGAGTTTTCCCCCTGCAACGAATTGCCCTTTAAAACGGCAGGGGGCATTCGCGTCGAGGGACAGGGGCAGATGAACGCGATGAAACTGCTCAAAGCCTTGGTGGACGGCATCAACGTGTTTGAAAATTCGCGTGTGCTCAAAGTCACCCCCTACGGTGTTTTCACCGAGCGCGGTATGGTACGGGCAAAACGCGTGATCGTTGCCACGCATTTTCCGTTTATCGACCGCTACGGCGGTTATTTTTTAAAGCAGTATCAGCACCGAGAGTATCTTTTGGCGCTCAAAGGGGCACCCAAAATGCGCGGTATGTATGTCGATGAGGCAAACGGGGGACTGACCTTTCGTCAATATGGTGAGTATCTTTTGATGGGCGGTGGGGCGCATCGCACCGGTAAAAAAGGGGGCGGCTATGCCGAAGTCAAGGCTTATGCAAAGCGCTTTTTCCCCGAGGCAGAGATTGTTGCGCACTGGGCGGCGCAAGACTGTATGACACTGGACGGCCTTGCCTACATCGGTCAGTATTCTCCGCGTACGCCAAATTTGCTGGTTGCCACGGGATTTAACAAATGGGGTCTGAGCGGCTCGATGACTGCCGCCATGATATTGCGCGATAAAATTCTCGGCAAAGAGCGCCCCTATGCATCCCTCTTTGCCCCCAATCGCAGTATTTGGCACCCACAACTGCTCACCAATGCCTTTGAGTCGCTTGCCAATCTTTTGTTGCCGCTACCGCACCGTTGCACCCATCTTGGTTGCGCACTGCACTACAACCGCGCTGAGCACAGTTGGGACTGCGCCTGTCACGGCTCACGCTTTGATGAATCTGGCAAAATTCTCAACAATCCGGCAAACCGAGAAAAAAGTTAATTCCAACTCCACCGTTTGCAAGAAGTTTACGACGAATATAAATAAGGTAACACCACCGAAAAGTCATCTGTTGCCAAATAATTCAGTGATGCCTTTAAAGGATTTCGTAATCAAACGGGTGGTCTGAATCAGTCCACATTTGTTTGTTTCTTTCTAATATTTTGTGCATAATTGCAAGTGGTTTATCAAATTCTCTCGACAAACTATGTTCGCCTTTTATAATGACTTTATCGGCGTCACATTCACTCCACAACAAATCCCAAAAAGCATCCCAATTGCAACCATACCAGTCCGGAAAATCAAAAGCAACGCGAATTCTCTCGTGAATATCAGATAAATATTTACAATCGGTTAAATCCAATTCGATAATTTTCATCATGTCTGTCTCCTTAAACGATTTCATAAAAAGTTTTGTAGTGATCATATGTGACAAAGATTAATCCGTCGTTTGACCAAACAATTCGTTGTGAATTACGTTTGCCGGATATGTAATTGATATCTGCTTCAAACCATATTCTGCCATCAGAGTGTGGTAAGTGGTTGGCACTATTGTAAAATATGCCCATTGTTATCATTTTATCCGGCAAAAAGTCAGAAGGACACGCTCCTCGTTTCCAACCCATTAGCGAACTTTCTTTTTTGCTTAAGTAATAATCCGGAAGAGATGATTTGTATTTTAGTGTCCAATCTGCTCCATTTATACCATTGATAGTCGCAGTCCCTGATACGATTGATTTCATAGGCTCGATGGAACAACGACAATAAGAATGAACCGGAGGTTCCGGATAGGGAGCTTCGGAAATCGACCAAATTTTTCCGTGGTTGTTTGCGCACGTCATGCATCGTTTCCAATCTTTAATGCTTACCCAATGTTTGTAATTAAAACTTGTAGAAATTTTCGGTGATAGGTTTTTGCCATTGATTTTGGCATTTATAATTGCTGTAAGTAAACTCAATTCACTGGATTCTCCTTTCATAATATAACACATTTTTTTGTAGATGTACATCTTTTTCGAATTCGATGCAATTATTTTATCATATTATCTGGGACAAAAAACGGACATTTCGAGCAACCATTTCGGGGGTGACACCGTCAACGGCATACAGTATGATGTCAAAGGGGCGCCGAGATGTATCCATTATCACAATTAAAAAATTCTGTGACGGACTTGAAATTTCCCTTGGCGAATTTTTCTCCACTCCCGAATTTGATGCATTGGAACAAGAAATCTTGTAATATTTTAAAAACTGTGGTACAATTTTGGTACCACAGTTTTTTTTAAAAAAGGATGTGTAAAAAAATGAAAAGAAAAGGACTTAAAATTACGGCGCTGATTGTGGCTTTGGTACTGCTTGTGTACGGCACCCTTGCCCTTTGGCCGACTGAAGATAACTTTAAAGGTCAGAATCCGATGAGAAAAGAGGGGGAGCTGCCCATTTTAATTGCCCACGGTGGCGGCAACCGCGAGTTTCCCGACAATACGCTGGAGGCATTTTATAATGCCTACAGTGTTGACCCCCGTGTGATGATGGAAACCGACGTTTCCATTACCAAAGACGGTGTGGTCATTCTTTCCCACGATACCACTCTTGACCGCAAAACCAACGTTACAGGCAGTATTATTGATTGGAACTATGCCGACCTGATGGCGCAAAAGGTAGATTTTGGATACACCAATCCCACCGATGAAAACGATGCTTTGAGCGGTGAGCGTGTAAAATTCACCACCGATGACGGTAAAAGCGTCACCCCCAAAGATGTGTCCTACCCCGAGGGCGTAGCGGCGCGTGACGACAAGGTGTTCCTTGCCACCTCACTTGAACAGCTCATCACTTGTTTCCCCGAAAACCGCATCAACGTTGAAATCAAACAATCGGGAGAAATCGGCATCAAAGCGCTCAAAGCAGTGCTGGAACTGCTTGAAAAGCACAGTGCTTTTGACCGCGTCGTCCTTGCCAGTTTCCATCAGGAGATTTATGACGAGTTTTGCCGACTGCAAAAAGAAGGAAAGGTACCAAGTGAGTTTATGTACTCTCCTGCCACCAAACCCACCGTCAAGTTCTTTGTACTGCGTTGGACGGGACTTGATAATTTGTTTGGCGATAAAATGTGCGTTTTCCAAGTGCCCATGGCGCAGTACGGTATTAAGGTGGCAACCAAAGGATTTGTCCGCGCCGCCCACCGCCATAACTTTGCCGTGCACTACTGGACCATTAACGAAAAAGAGGATATGCGCCATCTGATTGAAATCGGCGCTGACGGTATTATGAGCGACTACCCCCACCGCTTGCAAGAGGTCTTTGACGAATATGAATAAGAAAAGTTATGTTATTGTTTCTGATGATGAAATTGAAACTAAAAACATTCCACCTTTATCAACAGAAGATGCAAAGCGGGTGGATGATATCATCGATCAAGTTATACAAGATGTGATAAAGCAAGAAATTATGCCGCAAAAACATTAAAAAACAAGCCCACAATTGTGGGCTTGTTTTTTATACAGGTAATCCAAGCAGATATCCTGCCGCAATGCCGATGGCGGCAGATGCGGCAATGATGATAATGGGATGAACTTTTTTGAAAGCAAGAAATGTCATCACCGCGCAGATGGCAAGGGAGATATACAGACTTCCCTGCCGCCGCACTTCAAGCGTCAGCCCGACGGGGAAAAACACGGTGAAAATCATCGAAATAATAGCGGCACCGATAAGACCGACGACGGTGGGTCTCAGTCCCGTCATCGCGCCTTTGACAAACTTGTTTTCCTTAAACTTTTCAAAGAATTTTGCTACCAACAGAATGATAATAAAGGAGGGAAGTATCGTTCC
>JAZROO010000055.1:0-2228 GCA_045648705.1 Eubacteriales bacterium
CATTGGTGCCATGTGCTGGCGCACGAAAGCTTTGAGGATGCCGAAATAGCAGAATTGTTGAACCGCCATTTTATTTCCATCAAGGTGGACAAGGAAGAACGCCCCGACATTGACAGCGTTTATATGTCTGTTTGTCAGGCGTTTACGGGGAGCGGCGGTTGGCCGACGAGTATTTTTATGACCGCAGAGCAGAAACCGTTCTTCGCAGGGACGTATTTCCCCAAAACGTCTCGCGGCGGTATGATTGGGTTCAAAGAACTGCTGATAGCGATCAGCGAGGTCTGGGAAAGTGGCAGGCCTTCCCTGATTGCGCAATCGGATAAAATTATCAGTCATTTAAACAAATCGAAAACAACCAATGATACGGCAGAAATAGAATTAACACACGAAGCCGTGTCTGTATACAGTAAGATTTACGATGAGAAATACGGCGGCTTCGGTCGTGCTCCTAAGTTTCCGACACCGCACAATCTGTTGTTCCTGCTTTCTTATTATGAAAGGTATAAAGATATAAAGAGTCTTCAAATGGTGGAGAACACCCTTTTGCAAATGTACCGCGGTGGTATGTTTGACCATATCGGATTCGGCTTTTGCCGCTATTCCACCGATAAAGTATTTCTCGTTCCGCATTTTGAAAAAATGCTGTACGACAATGCCTTGCTGATACTCGCTTACTGCAAAGCATACGCGGTAACCGATAACCGTTTATACCTTGAGATTGCCGAAAAAACAGCGGCGTATATTTTGCGTGAAATGACGTCAAACGATGGCGGCTTTTTCAGCGCACAGGATGCCGACAGCGAGGGGGAAGAGGGGAAATACTATTTATTCACCCCTGCTGACATTATCGGAGTTTTAGGAGAAACTGACGGAGAAAAATTTAATCGACAGTTTGATATAACCGACAAGGGGAATTTCGAGGGTAAAAATATTCCGAATTTGCTTAAAAGCACCCCTGACGATAAAACGTTCGAGCCGTTTTTGCCCAAGCTGCAACAGTTCAGAAAAAATCGGTATTCGCTCCATCTGGATGACAAGATTTTGACCTCATGGAATTCTCTTATGATAGCCGCGATGTGCGAATTGTATCTTGCGAGCCAAAATAAGATTTATCTGGATGTCGCAATAAAGGCGGATGCGTATCTGAAAACACATCTTCGTGACGGCGATACGTTGTTTGTCAGTTTTCGCGACGGCAAGCGCGGTGTTAGCGGCGTGTTGGACGATTATGCAAGCGGTATTTTCACGCAACTTTGCTTATATCGCGCTACGTTGGATACGGAGTATCTGAACCGCGCAAAGCAACTGTGCGATAAGGTGATACGCGATTTCAGCGATAATACGGGCGGCTTTTATTTATATGGGAATCAAAGTGAAGAATTGATATTGCGCCCAAAGGAGACGTACGATGGGGCTGTGCCGAGTGGGAACTCGTTAATGGCATATAACTTTGTAAAGCTATATCATTTGACGTCTGATGATAAATATAAAGATTTTGCAGAAAAGCAGTTGAATTTCATCTCTTCTGAAGCAACGCAATATCCAACGAATCACGCAATGTTTTTGGTGGCGCTTTTAGAATATAAAGAACCGTCAATGAAAGTTACCGTCGTGGCCGATGGCAAAACTGATATCAAAAGTTTGCTCTTGATTTTGCCTGCAAACGCAGTGGTTAATCTCTTAACCGAACCCACAGAAGAATATTCGCTAAAAGATGGCAAGACCACTTATTATGTATGCAAAGGACACCGTTGTATGCCGCCTACTAATGACCTGAATGAAATATGAATTTGAAACTAATACTAACACCGGAAAGGAGTTGTATTTATGAGCGAAGATAAGAAAATTGAACAAAAGCCGGAACCTGAGATGAGAGAAGATAAAAAGCATATTAAACCGGGTGATATAATCGGTAAAATTGATGTTCATGATACGCGTGAACGCAGAGACGGCCCCGGCGGTAATTAAAAGCAAATGAAATGACATCCCAATTTTGAACTGTTACGGTTCGATAGGGATGTCATTTGTTTTTTAGAATTCAGTAGGAAACGGCTTTCTTTGCCGTTTCTTGTTTTTGTTCAATCAAACGCAAAAACAAAAAGTCTAAAAGAGTTAAACCGGGGAATGCGAATCATTTTGTGTCGTCGGTGTTGTTGGAGTTGGTTATCAGTACCGCCGGTTGGGTAAGGTTTTGACGTGAAATTTAAAAAAAGGGGGGGGTTGCGGGG
>JAZROO010000056.1:0-2426 GCA_045648705.1 Eubacteriales bacterium
GAAGCAGGTTTTGGTGCTGACCTTGGTGCCGAGAAGTTTCTTGACATCAAGTGCCGTATGGCAGGGCTGACCCCCGATGCCGTTGTTATGGTTGCCACCGTTCGTGCGCTTAAAATGCACGGTGGTCTTGCCAAAACCGAACTTGGCAGTGAAGATCTGGTTGCACTGGAAAAGGGTATTCCCAACCTGCTGCGCCACGTTGCCAACATTAAAAACGTTTATAAACTGCCTTGCGTGGTAGCGGTTAACCGCTTCCCGACCGACACGGACAGTGAGATTGATTTTATCATCTCCAAGTGTAAGGAACTGGGCGTTAACACCGTTTTGTCTGACGTTTGGGCAAAGGGTGGCGAAGGCGGCAAGGAACTTGCAAAAGAGGTAATCCGTCTTTGCGAAGAGGAAAAGGGTGACTTTACCTTTGCTTATGAACTTGACGGTAGCATTGAAGATAAAATCACTGCCGTTGTGCAAAAGGTTTACGGTGGATGCGGTATCAACGTTCTGCCTGCCGCCAAAAAGGAAATTGAGCGCTTGAGTGCACTTGGGTTTGATAAATGCCCCATCTGTATGGCAAAAACTCAGTATTCCTTCTCCGATGATCCCACCAAACTCGGCGCACCCGACAACTTTACTGTAACCATCAAAAACGTCAAGGTTTCGGCAGGTGCCGGCTTTGTGGTAGTACTCACGGGTGACATTATGACCATGCCCGGTCTTCCCAAAAGCCCTGCCGCTGAGCGCATTGACGTGGATGCCGACGGCAAAATTACGGGACTGTTTTAGCTTTACGCTTGAAAGGAAAAATGCAAATGAAGGTTATGAGCTTTAATACCCAGCATTGCCTGAATTATCTGGAGCAAAAGATTGATTTTGAAATAATGGCACAGGCAATTAAAACCGTCGGTGCTGATATCGTCGGGCTCAATGAAATGCGGGGAAAAGGGGAACGGGCGGACTACACGGATCAGACCGAAATGCTCTCCCGTCTTTCTGATCTTCCTTATTGCTATTTTGCCGAGGCTATTCGCTTTCGCGGCAATGATCCTTACGGTAACGGTATTTTGTCCCGTTATCCCATCGTTTCAGCGCAGACCATCGGTATTCCCGATCCTGAGGAGAAAACAGGCACAAAACTTTATGAAACACGCTGTCTTTTGAAGGCAAAGCTTGCAAACGGGTACACGGTACTGGTCGTTCATTTTGGTCTCAACCCGGATGAACATAAAAACGCGGTAGCAACTATCCTTGACCATCTGGAAGAGGAAAAGTGCATTTTGATGGGGGACTTTAATGTGTTGCCCGAGGACGAGGTGCTCCTGCCCATCCGTGCGCGGATGAAGGACACTGCACTTGCTTTCGACCAACCGAAGTTAAGCTTTCCGTCCGATTGCCCCAATCGCAAGATCGACTATATTTTCGTTTCTCCTGATGTCGACGTTGTGGCGGCGGATATCCCCGAGGTCATTGCCTCGGATCATCGCCCTCACACCGCTTTGCTGGGAGAATAAAAATAGCGCGGTATTCTAAAGAATATCTGGGTGAGCCCTGTCTTACATAAGATAGGTTTCCCTAACAAGTGAGATTGGGCGCCCAAATGTCCTGCTTGTCAAAAATAAAAGAAGCACGAAAATTTCGTGCTTCTTTTTTTTCTGTCCTTTTTTGTACACCGCGCTATTTATTTAAAGTTTGCGCGGAACGAGGGCTCGTCTTGCTCTAAAAACTGCAGTTTGGTTTGCTTTGTGTGTTCCAGTGTTACGGTACGGATACGCGCAAAAATAATGGCAAAAATAATGAACATGGCGCTGAGTACCAGCCGTACGGCAATGTTGATAAATTCGCTCAGTAAATTGACAGTCACCGTCAAAACCACCGCTACTACTAAAATCAGCATCACCTGCCAAAGCTTTTTCAGACGAAAGGTTTTAATGATCCGGTTTCTTTGTTGATTGTATTTTTGATAGTTCACTTAAATCACCTCATAAATATATGATATATAATGTGGGTAGGTTTGTCAACCAAAAGACAAGGTCTTTCTTATTGACAACTTTTACTAATAATGATATACTAATATTAAGAGGTGATATAAATGCAAATGGTTTTACTTACAGCGCTGGGCGTGGGACTTGCCACGGTGTTTGGCGCTTTGATCGGCTTTTTGATTAAAAATATTTCACATAAATTTTCCGACATCGTTTTGTCCTTTGCCGCAGGGGTGATGCTCGCGGCAGCGGTGCTGGGACTGATACTGCCGTCTCTTGAGTATGGCGGCAAATACCGACTGCTCGTTACGGTGGCAGGTATCTTTGCAGGTGCTATGTGCCTGAACATTATTGATAAGGTGGTGCCGCATCTTCATAAGATGGTAGGCGCCGACGTAGAGGCGCACAACAACGAGGGGCTCAGCAAAGTGCTGTTGTTTGTCACCG
>JAZROO010000057.1:0-34113 GCA_045648705.1 Eubacteriales bacterium
TTATATTAGTGCTGTCACTGTCAAAAACACTTGGACCGATGCACTGAAGGTCTTTAAGGATATTGGAGCAAAGGATTGGTTTGTTAAAAACGGCTCCATTGATTATGCTTATAATAAGGGGCTTTTTACGGGCATTACTCCCAAGACCTTTGAACCCAACACTGCCGTGACCAGAGGAATGTTTGTAACGGTGCTGGGACGGTTGCATGGTGTAAAATCAGTTAAAGCGGCAACGAAGTTTGCCGATGTCAAAAAGAGTGCCTATTACCCCGGCTTTGTCGCCTGGGCGGCAAAGAACGGCATTGTGACAGGTGTGACGAACACTACTTTTGTACCCGATGCTTCTGTTACAAGAGAACAAATTTGCGCCATAATGTACAGATATTGCGACTATGCAAATATTTCTCTTAAGAAAATTAATAAGGCGGTCACCTTCACCGATGCGCATCTGATTTCAAAGTATGCCAAAACAGCGGTAACCGCATGTCAGCGCGGTGCTATTGTGAACGGTAAGAGCGCAGGCAAATTCGACCCCAAGGGCAAAGCCACGCGCGCTGAGGTTGCAACCATTCTGATGAATTTCTGTAATAATTATGTAAAATAGTTTAAAAAAGCGATGCGGAGGATATCCTCTGCATCGCTTTTTTGAATGTTTTTAATTATTCCGAGATGAACTTTTTGATGGCGGTAAGCGTTTTTTCTGAGATGTCGTGCTCCATTTTGCAGGCATCCTCTGCCGCGGTTTGCTCGTCAACACCTAATTTGGCGAGAAACCTTGTCAGTATGGTATGACGTTCATAGATACTTTCTGCCACGGCTTTGCCCGACTCGGTCAATGTAATAGCGCCATCTTGTCCGACGTTGATATATTCGCCTTTTTTGAGCAGTCCGATCGCGCGGCTGACGCTGGGTTTTGAAAATCCCATTTTCTCACTGACGTCTACCGAGCGGACCTTGGGTTTGCTTTTGGAGAGAATCCAGATTGTTTCCAGATACATTTCTCCCGATTCCAATAAGTGCATTCATACACTTCCTTTAACATATGATTGAGTCTATCATAGCATATTCTTTTTGGTTTTGCAAGTTAAAGAATTTTCAAAAAAACTATTGACAAATTTTAGAAATTGAGTATAATGACTTTGTAAGGTTAGCATAGGCTAACCATTTATTTCGACATTCAGTTAGCATATGCTAACAAGTGAGGAGTACCAATATGTTTACATTAGGGGACGCAAAGGTCGGGCAGAAAGTAAAGGTAATCAAACTGCACGGAGAAGGCGCCGTCAAGCGCAGAATTATGGATATGGGAATCACCAAGAACGTGGAAATCTATATTCGTAAAGTGGCACCGCTCGGAGATCCTTTTGAACTGAATCTTCGGGGATATGAGCTTTCTTTACGCAAGGAAGACGCCCGAATGGTAGAAGTTGAAAACGCAAAATAAGGAGCACACAGATGAGTATTCGCATTGCATTGGCGGGAAATCCCAACTGCGGAAAAACCACCATATTTAATATTTTGACCGGTTCGAATCAATACGTTGGTAACTGGCCCGGTGTTACGGTGGAGAAAAAAGAGGGTAAATGGAAAGGGGAAGGTGACGTTGTTTTCACCGACCTGCCCGGAATCTATTCTCTTTCACCGTATACCTTAGAGGAAGTAGTTGCCAGAAATTATCTGATCGAGGAGCGGCCGGATGCCATTCTCAACATTGTAGACGGCAGCAATCTGGAGAGAAACTTATATCTTACCACACAGATGTTGGAACTCGGCATTCCTGTGGTCGTAGCCATCAATATGATGGACGTTGTTCGTAAACGCGGAGATGAGATTTATATTGACGTTCTTTCAAAGAAACTCGGTTGTCCGGTAGTGGAAGTGGCGGCAATTAAAGGTGAGGGCGTTGCCGAGGCGGCGCTTGTGTCAATAGCAGAGGCGAAAAAAGGTCCTCGCATTCCGGGGCACATTTTTTCAGGTGAAGTCGAACACGCGGTTGCGCATATTGAAGAGGCAGTCAGTGCCATTCATTCCATGCCTGATGAGTGGCAAAGATGGTATGCCATCAAACTTTTTGAAAGAGATCAAAGAGTGGTCAAATATCTGAATCTTGATGAGCAAATCGTGACTCATATTGAATCGGATATCCGACACGTTGAACAACATATGGACGATGATGCCGAGGCTATCATCACCAATGAACGATATGATTACATTGTGGCAAGGATGGGAAGTGTGCGGAAAAGAAAGCACGCAGGCCGCCTGTCCACCTCGGATAAAATTGATAAAATTCTGACCAACCGTATTCTTGCCATACCCGTTTTTGCACTGATTATGTGGTTGGTGTATACCCTTGCCATCGGTACAGTGGGCAACTGGACGGTTGCGTTTATGAATGACGGACTATTTGGCTCGTTTGCCGAAAGTGTTAGTGCCGGTGACTTGCCTGCATTTATGGGTAACTGGGTAAGTGTACCGGAACTGCTGGATATGGTACTGCTTGGCGCAAACGGTGAGCCTGTGATTGCACAGTGGCTTTACACGTTGATTATGGACGGTATTGTCGGCGGTGTTGGTGCCGTGCTTGGATTTGTGCCGCAAATGGTAATTTTGTTTTTACTGCTGTCGGTGTTGGAGGATTGCGGATATATGTCGCGCATTGCCTTTATTATGGACCGACTGTTCAGAAGATTCGGCCTGTCGGGTAAATCTTTTATTCCGATGCTGGTAGCTTGTGGTTGCGGTGTGCCCGGTATTATGGCAAGTCGTACGATTGAGCAGGACAGGGATAGAAAGATTACCATTATGACCACCGGATTTATCCCTTGCGGTGCTAAGATGCCCATTGTCGGATTCATCGCAGGAGCCTTGTTTGGCGGCAGTTCTCTGATTGCCACTTCTGCTTATTTTATCGGTGTGGGCGCGGTGGTCGTCAGTGGCGTGATTTTGAAAAAAACCAAGCTGTTTGCAGGCGATCCTGCACCTTTTGTTATGGAATTGCCTGCATATCATATGCCGGTTGCAAGTAACGTGCTGAGAGCAACGTGGGAACGCGGTTGGTCCTTTATTAAAAAGGCAGGTACCGTGATTTTACTTGCAAGCGTGGTTATTTGGGCGCTCAACTCTTTGTCCTTTGACGGTGGCTTCCACTATATTTCAAGTCAAAATGGCGGAAAGTCCCTCTTGGAGTGGATCGGCAGTGTGATAGCCTATCTTTTTGTGCCGCTCGGCTTCGGCTCGTGGCAACCTGCCATCGCAACGATTCTCGGTTTGGTTGCAAAGGAAGAGGTTGTCGGTGTGTTCGGAACACTTTCCTCTATGGCGGAAACCTTCGGTGAAACTGCCATCGGAATGGCAGAGGAGGGCAGTACTGCTCTTGCAACGCTCGGAAGCGAATTTTTCGGCGGCAGACTTTCGGCATTTTCCTTTTTGATTTTTAATCTGTTGTGTGCGCCTTGCTTTGCGGCAATGGGTGCTATCCGACGTGAAATGAATAGCGCCAAGTGGACGGCAGGTGCTATTGGATATATGTGTGTATTTGCATATGCGGTGTCGCTGATTGTATATAACATCGGCACACTCATAGCACACGGCACCTTTACGGTGTGGACCGCCGCGGCATTTTTAGTGCTTATCGTGATGATTTATCTGCTGGTCAGAAAAAATAAACATACAAACTAAAATAAGGTGAAAGTATGAACTGGCAAACGATTTTGGTGGCAGGATTACTGCTTTTGATAGTGGCTTCAATTATTGTAAAACAAGTGCAAAACCGCAGAAAAGGAAAATCTTCTTGCGGTTGTGCAGGTTGTGCCCTTTCGAGCGAATGTCACAAAGCGAAAAAGTAAAAAAAGAGGACACTGAAAAGTGTCCTCTTTTTATGTATTATTTCTTCTTTCGTAGGGGCAAACAACATATAAATCCAATGCCGACAAGCGCTGTCCAAATCAACAGAAGTCCACTCCAACCGACTGCCGATACGGCATACGGAGAAAGCAGGTTTGCTATTGCCGCGGCAAGATAACTCATAAAATCCAAAAATCCTGTTGCCGAGGAAACAAGTCCCGTGTCGCGCAGACTGGGGCAATAATAGCTCCACAGCATATTGGCGGCACAGTAGGACATTGTGATAGCAATGATCATCATAATTACGTTGACGATCGGCTGACGGAACAAAAATGCACCGGCAAAGGTTATGGCCGAGGTGATGAAAAACAAAAGAAGCGCTTTATTCATATCCTTTTTCAGCAGTTCAAAAACAAAGGCGCTTAAAAATACCGAAAATGAAATCAGCAGAGTAGCCACCGTGAAAAGTAAGGCGGAGTTGCTTTCCGAAAATCCGAGAAACTTGCAAAAATAACTCGGCAGGAAAAAGACAACAGAGGTGCGAATAATACCCGTGATAACCGAAACAAGAGTGAATTTAACGATTTGACGTTCAAATAAGATTTTGAGTGATCCGCCTTTTTCTTTGGGACGGGCAAAATTATTGTAGCTTACAATTTTGTTTTTTTCTGCAAATATAAAGAAAATAAATACGCCCAGACCTACCAGTACCAACAGGGCACCGCTCGAGTAAAACGATGCCTTCCAGGTCATGATTGCCGCGCAAAGACCCGCCAGGGGAGTGCCGACCGAAGCGGCAAAAGAATAAGCGATGCTGCAACGCTGTGCATAATGAAGGCTCAGGCTTTCTGAAACCACTTTGGTCATCGGCGCATAGACCATAGATAAAACAAGTCCCGTCATCGCATAACTGAGTACGCTCAGCCAAACGGAATCCACCAACGGTACAAATACGATATGAAAGACGCCCGAAAGCAACAGTCCTGCGCTCATCATATATTTGGCTTTGATATGGTCGCCGATGATGCCGTTACATAATTGTCCGATGGCATAGAAAACAAAAAATGCGCTTCCAAACAGGCCGATTTCTTCGGGGGAGAATATTCCTGCTGTTTCCATTTGCGGACTGACGGCACCGAAAATACCTCTCAGAAAGTAAACCGACAGGTATGCTATAAAGCACGTAACGGCAAGCATAATGGCATTGCGGGTATCTTTTTTCAGGGTGGGAAGTTTTGTACTCATTTTAGTATCCTTTGTTTTTAAAAATATTTGTTCAATCGACCACCCATAGAGAGTTTTTCTCTATGGGCGATTTATTATTTTATAGTATCGATGTGCCAGATATTGTCAGCATATTCTTTGATGGCGCGGTCAGAAGCAAAGAAACCTGCCTTGGCGATATTCACAAGACTCATACCGTTCCAACGGTTTTTGTCCTGATAAGCGGAGGTGAGGTCTTTTTGCGCTTGTTTGTAAGAAGCAAAGTCTTTGAGCACCATATAAGGATCGCTGTCCAAGAGATACTGTACAATGTTTTCAAAGCGATTGCCGCCGATTTCACCGGAGGAAATACCGTCCAGCAGTTCTCTGATATTCTCATCTGCCTGATAGATGCCGCGGGAATAGTAGCCTGCATTTCTTTGCGCTTCTACCTCGGGAGTGGTCATACCAAACAGGAAAATATTTTCTTTGCCGACGCGTTCACTGATTTCAACGTTGGCACCGTCAAGTGTACCGATGGTAACTGCACCGTTGATCATAAATTTCATATTACCGGTACCGCTGGCTTCTTTACCTGCAAGAGAGATTTGCTCACTTGCTTCTGCGGCAGGCATCAGCATTTCGGCAATGGATACCTTGTAGTCAGCCAAAAATACCACTTTGAGATATTTACTTGCAACGGGATCGTTGTTGATAAGATTGCCAAGAGAACAAATAAAGCGGATGATTTCTTTTGCCATAAAGTATCCTGCAGATGCCTTGGCGCCGAAGATAAAGGTTTGCGGTTGAATCACTTCACCGTGGTACTTGACGCGACGATACAGGTCGTAGATGTGCAGGGCGTTGAGCAATTGGCGCTTATACTCATGCAAACGCTTTGCCTGTACGTCAAACAGAGAGGTCGGGTCAACGTTGATGCCGTTTTTGTTGCGGATATAGTCGGCAAGACGCTCTTTGTTGAGCAGTTTGATTTGTTCAAGTCTTTGATAAACCGCCGCATCATCTTTGAAAGCGAGGAATTTTTCAAGCTCGGCACCGTCTTTGATAAATCCGTCCCCTATGGTTTCTTTGAGCAGTTCTGTCAAAGCGGGGTTGGACTGGCAAAGCCAACGACGATGCACGATGCCGTTGGTAACGTTGGTGAGTTTGCCGGGGAAGATGTCGTTATAATCTTTAAACAAATCGCGCTTTAAGATATCTGAATGCAGTCCCGAAACGCCATTGACGGAGTAGCAACAGGCAACGCAAAGATTTGCCATATGCACCATACCGCCGCTGAGAATGGCAAGGCGGTCAATGATGCCGCGCTTATCGGGATGGTTTTCATATATATGAGCGCAAAAACGCTGATTGATTTCGTGAATAATGCTGTAAATACGAGGCAGACGCTGAGAAAAGAGGTCGATACTCCATACCTCGAGTGCTTCGCTCATAACGGTGTGGTTGGTATATGCAAGTGTCTTGGTAGTGATTTCCCAGGCCTTATCCCAAGCGTAGTCATAATCATCCATCAAAATGCGCATCAATTCGGGTACGCAAAGTGAGGGATGGGTATCATTGATGTGGATAATTGCTTTGTCGGCAAGGTTATCCAAGGTTTTATACTTGGCATAGTGGTTTTGGGTAATGTTCTTAAGAGAAGCGCTGACGAAAAAGTATTGCTGACGCAGACGCAGATTTTTGCCTTCGGGATGGTCGTCGGCAGGGTAAAGCACCTTGGAAATGGCTTCTGCTTTGGCGGCACTTTCCACGCTCTTAAGATAGTCACCTCTTGAAAAAGAACCCATATCGAATTCGTTGGGGCTTTTTGCACCCCAAAGGCGCAGTACGCCTACGTTATCGGTGTTGTGTCCCGAAATCAGCAAATCGTAGGGGATGGCGCGAACTTTGTCGTAGTTTTTATGAATGGTTTTGAGTCCGTCTTTGCTCCAGATTTCCTCAACTTCACCGTCAAAATAAATCTCCTGTGCCTCATCGGGTCTCGGCAGCAACCATGCACCGCCCATTTCCAACCAGTTGTCCGGAAACTCCATTTGCCAACCGTCCAGAATCACTTGCTTAAAAATACCGAATTCATAGCGGATGGAATAGCCTGTGGCAGCATAGTCAAGTGCCGCCAGAGAATCAAGGTAGCAAGCGGCAAGTCTGCCAAGACCGCCGTTACCGAGTCCTGCATCGGGCTCCATCTCGTAAAGTTCATCAAGGCTTTTTCCGCTATCTGAAACGATATCTTTCATATCCTGTTCCAGACCCAAATTGTAAAGATTGTTCTTAAGGCTTCGGCCCATAAGAAATTCCATGGACATATAATAAACTTGTTTGGTGCCTTGTGCATCTGCTTTGGCAACGGTTTCAGCGCGTTTTTGCTGCAGAATGTCGCGCACCACGCCAACCACTGCCTGATACATCTGACGATTGTTGGCATCATTCAGAGCTACGGAAAAATCTTTTTTGACGCGTTTTTCAACGAGTTCTGCAAGTTCTTTTTTGTTGATGATCATATATATTCTCCTTTGAAGATGATGGCTTATTAAATTGCGGGTAAAAAAATATTGGTATAAACTTTTGATGCAAAACCGCAATAAAAGCATTATACCAATATTTTACCATATTATCAAGATATAATTACAGACTATTGTAAAGTTTTATATACTTTTCGGCACTGGCAGCCCAAGAATAATCACCGGACATGGCAGAGGCTTTTGCTTTGGCATATGCCGCTTTGTCGTGAAATAGAGCAATGCCGCGGCGAATGGCATCCATCATATCGCCGCTGTCGTAGGACTGGAAGGTGATACCCCTGCCTTCCCCTGTAATAGGATTGAAGGGGTAAACGGTGTCTCTCAGACCGCCCACGGCGTTGACAATGGGCAAGGTGCCGTAGCGCATTGCAATCATCTGCGCCAGACCGCACGGCTCGAATTTAGATGGCATCAAGAAAAGGTCGGCGCCGGCGTAGATTCGCTGTGCAAGTGCGGCATCAAAATTAATGATGCATCTGACTTTGTCAGGATACCGCTCGGCCATACGGGCAAAGAATTCCTCGTATTCGTGGTCGCCTGTACCCAACAGAACAAACTGGATGTCCTCTTGCATCATATTTGCAAATTCCTGACGCACCAGATCCAGACCTTTTTGCAACGTAAGGCGTGTGACCATTGCGATGAGCGGTGTATCTTTATTTTCTGTAAGTCCCAGTTCTTGTTGCAGCGCTTTTTTGTTACGGAACTTCTGCGCTCTGCTTTCAAAGGAATAGTGATAGGGGAGCGCAGGGTCGGTGGCAGGGTCAAACGTGAGTGTGTCAATGCCGTTGAGGATGCCACTCAGTTTGTACTTGCGTGCCGCGAGAATGTGATGCAGACCATAGGAGAAGTAGGGGTTCAGGATTTCAGAAGCATAGCTTTCCGAAACCGTGGTAACGGCATTGGCACATTCTATGGCGCCTTTCATCAAATTCAAACAACCGCCGTAGTAAAGAAGTTGCTTTTCGTTTTCACCCATACCGAAAACGTCTCCAAGAATATACGGGTCGTATTTTCCTTGGAATTCGATGTTGTGAATGGTAAAAACGGTTTTGATGTTTTCATAACCGGACCACTTTCTTGATTCGCAGTCCAACAGAACGGGAATCAAGGCAGTGTGCCAATCGTTGCAGTGCAAAACGTCGGGCACAAAATCAATTTCACCAAGTGCTGCCAAAACTGCGCGGCAGAAAAAGGCAAAGCGTTCGCCGTCGTCATTTTCACCGTAAATCCCATAGCGTTTGAAATAATATTCGTTGTCAATGAAATAATAGGTAACTCCGTTTGTTTCACAGGTGAACAGACCGCAATGTTGTTTTCTCCAAGCATTATGCACACAGATGCTGCGCATATACACTAATTTTTGACGCCAATGATCCGGTATCTTGGAATAGAGCGGCAGGATTACGCGACAGTCGACTCCTGCCTCGTTCAAGGCGCGCGGCAGAGCTCCTGCCACATCTCCCAGCCCGCCCGACTTTATAAAGGGGGCGGCTTCACCGGTGACGAATAATACACGTTTCATTTATATTTTTGCTCCTTTTTTAAGTACGTAGGGATAAGTGGGGGAACCAATCAATTCGGCGCCTTCTCCGATGATAACGTCTTTATCGCAAATAACGTTTTTGAGTACGGCGTTTTTGCCGATTTTCGAGCCTTGCAAGATGACACAGTTTTCAACACTGGCGCCCTCTTCGATAATGACTTTGCGGAACAGTATGCTGTTTTCAACCTTACCGCTGATTTCACAACCGTCGGCAAGTAAGGTGTTGCAAACGTCTGCATTGTAGTTGTAAATAGTGGGAACCGTGTCGTGAATATGCGTCAAAATAGGACGCTCTTCATTGAACAAATCTTCTCTGACATCGCTTTTGAGCATATCCAGATTGCATTTGTAATACTGCGAAACACTGCCGGTCATAGCCGCATAGCCTTTGTGGGTGTAACCCATGATTTTTAAAGAATCCATGTGGCGCAAAATCAAATCGCGGTTTAAATCGTGCCAATCATACAGCTCAGCTTTGGCAAGGAAGGTCAGCAGAAAATCACGGCGCATGCAATAGCAGTTGATGCAAACGGTATGACTGCCGCTTTCTTTGCTGAAGCGAATGTCTTGCAACAGTCCTTCCTCATTAAAGGTGGGCAGCATGCATTTTTCATCGGGATTTTCCACTTTGGCACAGACGAGCGTGATGTCTGCTCCGGTTGCCGTATGCTGCGTTATAATGTCTTTAAAATCAAGGTTTGCAATGATGTTACCTTGCGCCAAAATCACGTAATCCTTGTGCTGCTCTTCCAGATAGTCCGAGATGCTGCGCAGAGCATCCAATTTACCTGCGGTGGCGGTGGGGGAGACAACATCTCCCTTGGAATAGGGGGTCATAATACTAAGTCCTCCGCGTTTGCGTGCCAGATCCCAATTCTTTCCACCGTCTAAGTGCTCCAGTAAGGAACTGTAATTTTGCTTTGTCAGCAAACCGACGGTGTAAATATCTGCATCTACCAATCCCGAAAGAATAAAATCAATAGCTCTGAATCGGCAACCGACGGGCAAACTGGCACCGGAACGAACACGTGTCAACTCGTTTTTTTCATCGCTGGAATAGCTGTCTGCAAAAATAATTCCAAGTGCATTCATTATTTTTTCCCTCCTGTCGGTGCAATCATTTCATTGGGGGCAACGACCTGCCCTGCTTTTACGACGGCACCTTGTCCGATAACGGCAATGCCCCACTTTCCTTCGCCTTTGTAGGATTCGGGGTCGCAACCGATAACGGCACCGTCTTCAATCACGGCGTCATCTGCGATAATGGCATAGCGGATATCGCAGTTTTTGCCGATTTTAACGTTGTGCATGATTACAGCGCTGTTTGCTGAACTGCCTTCACCCAACTCAACACCGCTGAAAAGAACGCTGTACCAAAGTTTGCCGTGTACGTTGCATCCCTCGGCAATCATACTTTCAACGATCTTGGTGTTTTTACCTACGTACTGAGGACGAATTGCCCAGTGACGAGAGTAGATTTTCCAGTCGGGGTCGGAGAGATTGAGGGGGATATTGGGATTGAGCAAATCCATATTGGCTTCCCAAAAACTGTCAATCGTGCCGACGTCTTTCCAGTATCCGTCAAACGGCCAGACCACCATTTTTTCTCCCGCTGCCAACATGGTGGGCAGAATATCCTTACCAAAGTCGTTGGAGGAGTTTTCTTTTAATTCATCTTCGCACAGATATTGGCGCAATTTGCTGTAAGTGAAAATATAAATACCCATGGAAGCGTTGGTGGATTTGGGATGCTCGGGCTTTTCCTCGAATTCGTAGATAACGTTGTTTTCGTCTGCGTTCATAATGCCGAAACGACTGGCTTCTTCAATCGGAACGTCGAGCGCCGCGATGGTGGCATCTGCTTTCTTTTCTTTGTGATACTGAAGCATTTTGTCATAGTCCATCTTATAAATATGGTCGCCCGACAAAATCAAAACGTATTCGGGGTCATATTGGTCGATAAACTGAATGTTTTGATAAATGGCGTTGGCGGTGCCTTTAAACCAATCACTGCCGCTTGCCGTAGCATAGGGTGAAAGGATATGTACGCCTCCGTTCATACGGTCCAGATCCCACGGCTCACCGTTACCGATATAAGAATTGAGTTCGAGGGGCTGATACTGTGTTAACACACCCACGGTGTCAATTCCCGAGTTGGTGCAGTTGGAAAGAGGGAAATCAATGATCCGATATTTTCCGCCGAAAGGAACGGCGGGTTTGGCGGTTTGTTGCGTCAGTACGTACAGGCGGCTTCCCTGTCCGCCGGCGAGCAACATAGCGACCATTTCTTTTTTAGTAGACATACTTGTGCTTTCCTTTCTTTATGTTCGTTTTGACGATTAAAAATAAAAATTACGCAGACATATTGACCCATCATTTTATTTTCTTAATTATATTATACTCTTATATTTTTGACTTTACCATATGAATTTGACTTTTCTGCTTTTTGTACAATAAAAGTCGGAATTATTTGTGCAAAACAGATAAAAATACTATACAAACAGTGCTACTTTTATATCAATTTACCAATTTGCAGGGATTGACAAAAACGGGACAATCATATACTATTAGAACATAATTTATTTTACGAGGTCAATTGTGATAAAATTTGAGAGCAGAAATGAAAAATTCCTTTCTCCCTTGGGCGCAAAGCGCGTCGGCGAGGAGATTCGGTTTCATATAGAAGTGTGTTCGGATATTGCTGTCCGTCAGGTGCATCTGAATTTGCAACTTGACGGCTCCCAAGAGCAAACGTACCAAATGGTTGCTATGGAAAACAACTGTTATGAGCTTAGCCTTTCACTGCAACAAATCGGACTGTATTTTTATCGGTTTGAGATTGTTAGAAATGATGGAACTTTCCTTTTTATCGGCAAAGGAGAAGGCGGAAGTGCCATGGTCGGTGATTGGTTGCCCCGTTGGAAACTTACGGTGTTTGACGCTGATTTTCACACGGCAGAAAAGTGGAAGGGCGGCGTGATGTATCAGATTTTTCCCGACCGATTTGCAAGGGTATCCTCCCACTGCCCCAATGTAAAAGTGGCGGCAAAGCGCTATTTTCATAAGGATACCGCGGAGGCCCCGTATGACTACACCGACCCTGCACGGCCGGGCGGTCAGGATTACTACGGCGGCAGTATTGCAGGTGTGTTGAAAAAGTTGCCTTACCTTAAAAAATTGGGGGTAACGGTCATTTATTTTAATCCGATTTTTGAGAGCAACGAAAATCATCGCTATTCCACAGCCGATTATATGAACGCGGACCCGTTTTTTAGCACCAATAAAGAATTTGAGCGTTTTTGCAAAAAAGCAAAGAAAATGGGAATAGAGATTATATTGGACGGTGTGTTTTCCCATACCGGTGCCGATAGCGTTTATTTTAATAAAGAGGGACATTATGATTCGCTCGGGGCGTATAACAGTCCGCAGTCGCCCTACTATAATTGGTATCAATTTGAACAATATCCCGATCGGTACAAAGGCTGGTGGGGATTTAAAAACCTGCCCAACGTAAATGAAACATGCCCGGAATTTTTGGAATTTATTGCAGGAGAGAGAGGCGTTGTTGAAACTTGGCAAAATCGCGGTGCGGCAGGATGGCGCTTGGACGTTGCGGATGAACTGCCCGACGAGTTTCTTGAAAAATTACGAAAAAGAGTGAAAGCCACCGACCCTGAAGCATATATTGTGGGAGAAGTGTGGGAGCATGCGGTAGAAAAGATCAGTTACGGTGAACGCAGAAAGTTTTTGCTCGGAAAACAGTGCGACAGTGTGATGAACTATCCTTGGAGAGAGGCAATTATACAACTGGTCGCAAGCGGAAATCTGTCGGCTTTCGGCGAATGCGTGCAAACATTGTGGGAAGATTATCCGCGGCCTGCACTGGATACGCTGATGAATATTTTATCCACCCATGACACGACCCGTATTTTAAGTGAGCTGGGGCAGCTGTCAATGTCTGGAAAAATGCCGATCGGATATCGTATGAGTGAGCAACAACGACTCTCAGCAATTCAAAAGTTGCGTTTGGCGGCATTGTTACAATTTACTTTGCCCGGCATTCCTTGTATCTATTATGGCGATGAAATCGGCATGGAGGGAACGGCGGATCCTTATTGCAGAGCGTTTTTTGAATGGGAAAAGGTCGGCAATGAAATTTATCAGTATTACTGTGCACTCGGTCAAATGCGCGGAAAGTATCGAGAAGAATTTATGAGTGATTTTGCCTGGAGCGGCATTTGCGACGGTGTTGCCACCTTTTCACGCGGCACTCACATTACCGTGGTGATAAATTTTTCCGACGCGGCAATTGAGCCCGGCGGCAAATGTCTTATCAAAAGTTGCGACGGAGAACTTTTGCAACCGCAAAGTGCAGGCGTATATTACGAATAATGCGCAAAATTCATTTTATATTTGTTCATAATTAAGATATTGATTTTTTAATGGATACGAAGTATAATAGGGTAATAGAAATATATGGAAAGGGTGAAGTATGTGGAAAATTGCTTGTTGATGTATAATCCTGCTTCGGGCGGCGGCAAAAAAATCAAAACGCAACTGGATAAAATCATTGAAATTTTTCAGCAAAAAGATAAATTTGTGACCATATATCGTTTGGACCGTACGACACCCTCTACGCTGGAACAGGTGCTCGATAACGGCCATTACGACAGTATTATTGTCTGTGGCGGTGACGGGTCTGCCAAATTCATCGGTGGTATGTTGGCAAGAAAAAATCTGGATATTCCGATGGGAATTTTGCCGGGCGGCACCTGCAATGATTTTGCAAGGTCACTGGGGCTTCCGACCGATTTGGTCAAGGCCGCCAAAATATTGGCACAGGGCAGAGAAAAATGGGTTGATGTGGGACTGATCGGTGAGGACGAATATTTTGTAAACGAAGTTGCCGGTGGAGTTTTCGTTAACGTTTCTTACAATGTGGATGATAACGTAAAGCAGATGTGGGGTCCGCTTGCCTATTATATGGCAGGAATGAATGAGTTGACCAAGGTCAAAGCATTTCCGATGGTTATTGATACGGTGGAAGGGCAACACTATGAAATGGATGCCTATATTTTCTTAGCACTCAACGGAAGAGATGCGGCAGGAATGACGGGGCTGAGCAAAGACGCGATTATGGATGACGGTAAGATGGACATCTTGGTGTTCAAAAAGAGCAATTTGATTGACATGACCGACACCTTGTTGAAATTCGTCACCACCTCGGATTTCAGGGAAAAATGCGTGGAGCGTATCTCAACGGCAGGATGCACGATTTCTTGTGAAAACGAACTGATGACAACGGTGGACGGGGAAAAAGGTCCCGCCCTGCCGCTTGAAATCAAAATGCTGAGGCAAAAAATTAAAGTATTATACTAAGAATCAGAAAGGATAAAAGTATGTTACCTGGACAATGGGGGCTGTTGATTATCGGTATTGTCAGCGCTGCGGTGTTGGGAATAATGGGTTTATGTTCTTTTTCTGCTTTTGAAAAAGAAAAAAGACAAAAGCAAAAAGAAGAGCGCGCCAAGCGCCGCGAGTTGTGGCATCAGAGTATGATGGCAACGGAGGAAGATGTTTTGCCGACGGAGCAGCCGGATTTTGCAGAACAAGAAATTTCCGAACCTGTTGTTTTTGTCGAAGAAAAAAGTGTGGCTGATACTTCCGAAAAACCGCAAAATACCCGCAACGATTTCGATTTTAAATTTTAAAAGCAAAGCAATCTTCCGCTTGGAAGATTGCTTTTTTTATTGCATTTTGACGATATATATATTATAATAATTTTATATATGTCAAAAAAAGGAGGGCGGCAGAATGCATCGGTTTTGGAAATGGATATGGATTCCTGCCGCTTTGTTGGTAATTGCAACAATCGTGGGTGTGTTGGCATCGTGGCAACCATCTTCCGAGGAAGAGGATTGGGCACCGAGCGGACAAACTCATTATTTTGATTCCTCGGTTTCGGACAATGATGAGCGGTTGCAGAATTCTTTTGTTAATAATTCGGGCACCAACTTTTTTGTGCAAGGGCAACGTTTGCAAAGCGAAATATACGCTGAGCATAATACTGCATCACTCTACAGTCGTTCTTTTGTGGATTATTACCGCCGCCGCAGTAAACAGACAGACTCGGCTTCTTCACTGTTGGGGCAATGGATATGCATAGAAGAAGAGGCGGCGGAAACAACGGATGGGACAACCCCGAGCGGAAAGGTATACAATGTCGGAGAACGGTTGCCCTATTTGGAAACCTTACGTATTGGTGAGGAATATTTTTACAAACTGGACGAGCAACGCTATCTGCCCGTCTCTTGCGCACGGCGCATATGTAAGCGCACTTCAACGCAGGGAACGATGTGGCATCCCTATACCATAAACATCGATCAAAAACAATATCTTTCCTTTGCTGAAGCAGGGGAGAGTTTATGCCTTTATTTTTCCAGTGACAATGAGTTTATCAGTCTCTTTTTGTCGGGTTTGCCGCAAGGCAGCAGTTGGGAGCTGTATGACCGTACTTACCGTAAGATCGGCAGTCAGTACTGTTCTGAGGGACCTGCAGAAATCTATCATCGTGCGACCAAGGCAGGCAAATTTTTGTTGCGCATCACCGCCTCTGCCGCCGCCGACGTTGAAATGACCTTTTTCAGAGACAACAATGAATGGCAAAAAAATATGACCGAAGTAGAAGCGGATAAAAGCTATTCGGGAGTATTTGATTATTACGGTGATGAAGATTTTTATGTATTGAACAAAACAATGTCGGACGATCTTTCGTCATTTGCACTTCACCTTGGCGGTGTGGATGCCGATTTGCAGGTGATGGCATATGATGAAAACAAAAACCTCATCGGCCGCTATACAAGAGGGCGCGGTATCAGTGAGGAGATCGTGCTGTATGGGCTTAAAGACGTGCATGCCATTGCCGTGCGCACGGTGGACGGCAGTATCGGTCAGTCAAAATACGAACTTAAATTTTATTGTATCGACGTGTATCTGTTAGGTTTGGAAACCTATGGATTTAAAATTTCTTCGCCCATCGAAATCGGAAAAGACGGAGAAAATTATTATACCGCGGTTTGTGACGGACTGAGCGGTAAACGTATTCAAGACGTACAAACGGCAGGAAACAGTAAAGTGACGATGACGCTGTTGAGCGCCGCAGGTGTTACATACTCGTTTGCCGAGGGGGATGAGATACCTCTGCATACCGGCAAAAATACCGTGCAGATCCGTATCGAAAACCCGATGGACACAAGAGTGCTTACCTTGTGTATCACCGATCGAAACAGTTATCAGCTTGGCTATGCTTTTGTGCTCGGTGGTGGCGCTACTGTATATTCACAGGCTTTGAGCAGTGCTTCTGCGGTTGCCTATCTGCAAAGAGGGGATCGGGTGCTTGCAAGCGGTGAAGTGCAAAACGGTATGCGCAAAGTCGAACTGATCGACGGAAGCGGTCAAAGCGGCTGGGTGCAGGAATCACTCATTTTTGCAGATTATGAAAGCTGCGATATGCCTGCCGCCTATGCTTCATCAATTCAAAAGTTGCAACAAAAGCACCCGAACTGGAAATTTACATTTGTTCGTGTCGGCAAAACGTTGGATGCGGCAGTTGCCGCAGAAAGTGCACAACATCCCATTATCACAACTTCTTCTTGGCGCACACCTTCAAGCCAAGAAATTCGTTACTATATGGACCCTGCAAACTTCCTAAACGAGCAAGATATCTTTATGTTTGAAAAGCAGACTTATCATGAGGGTACTTATTCCGAGCAGGGCGTTGCGGCTGTCTGGGCTGAGGTGGATGGCGCACTGGCAAGTGAAGGATATTACGTAAAGTGCTTTTTGGAGGCAGGTAAGGTGGCAGGTCTTTCACCTTACTTTATTGCCGCCAGAGCAAGTCTTGAAAGCGGAAACGGCACTTCCCGACTGGCAACGGGACGGGTTGGCGGCTACGAGGGATACTATAACTTCTTTGGTATCAATGCAGTGGACAGTAATCCTGCACAGGGTGCCGTTTATGCCAAAGAACACAATTGGTCAACACAACGCATTTCTATTGTAGAGGGTGCCGTTTGGATCAAATCGCAATACATTTCGGTGTTGCAATACACCCCGTATTTCATCAAATATTCTTTTGTGCCGGACAGAGGATGGCACCAATATATGACCGATATCACAGCGCCGCTTTCCGATGCGCGTGGATGCTATCGGGCGCATCAGGCCGGCGGAACGCTGGATAGTGCAATTGAATTTGTAATTCCCGTATTCGAATAAGGAGAAAGTGAAAATGATTACAAAAAGTGTTTTCGGAACAGACAAAAACGGTAAAATTGTAACCGCTTATTGCATTGAAAACAGCAATTTGGCAGTTGAGATTTTAGACAGGGGCGCCACCATCAGAGCTTTGCGTTATCAAGGAATTGACGTGGCACTGGGATATGACAGTGTGGCAGGATATGAGGAAAATGGCGGATATCTGGGTGCTACCATCGGCCGTTACGGCAATCGAATTGCAAAGGGTAAGTTTACCTTGAACGGTAAAGAGTATCATATCGATTGTAACGAAGGCGGCAAACAACATTTGCACGGCGGCAACGAGGGATATGACAAACTTTTCTGGAAAGAAGAATCTTTGGAAGAAAATGCACTGACCCTTTCTTTGCAAGATGACGGAGATGTGACGGGTTACCCCGGTGTCCTCAACGTGAAAGTTCGTTTTTTCGTGGCAGAGGATACTTTGAGCATTGAATATACGGCTTTGGGAGACAAGGACACACCTGTTAACCTGACCAATCACAGTTATTTCAATCTTGCCGGTGCAGGAAATGGTGATATATTGGACACACAGTTGCAAATCAGCGCTTCCCACTATTTGCCGGTGGACAACGATTTGATTCCGACAGGGGAGTTGTGCAAAACAGAGGGAACACCTTTTGATTTTGCAAGTGCTGCCAAAAGTATCGGGCAAGATATAACCGCGAAAGACGACCAACTTGCACTGGGCGGCGGATATGATCACAACTTCTGCTTGGACGGCGAGGGTTATCGTTTGGCGATTGTCGCCTATAGTCCCAAAAGCAAAATTAAGATGGCTTGTCTGACCGATCAGCCGGGTGTGCAACTTTACACGGGTAACGTGTTGTCCACGCCCGTGGGCAAAGGAACGGAAAACGGTTACGGTAAACACGGTGGATTTTGTTTGGAAACACAGCATTATCCCGATTCCCCCAATCAAGCCGCATTTCCTTCTACCGTTTTAAAGGCGGGAGAAATTTATAACAGTAAAACGGCATATGCCTTTTCAAAGGAGTAAAACTATGGAAAAGACACAGAACAATTATCCCAGCAAAAAAAGAATGATGCTCACTTTTTGCATTGGACTTGTTTTCATTGCATTGGTGGTTTGGTTTGTGGTGAGCCTGATTGCAAATATTATCGGTCTGTTTCACGCGGATGATATTTATTCAGCAGGTGTTGACACTGATAATATTGCCGCCGCTTTGACCCTGAAGGATCAACTCGATGCGGTTGAAATGAACAGTGAGGAATACTTTGAAATTCTGCTGGATAACTTTGTAATGCAGGATATGCCCTCTTTTACCAACATCAACGAATTGGACAGTGAAAATATCATCAGCTTCGGCTTGTGGCAGGCAATCACTTTGAATAATTCGCAGGGTATTCTTGCTTCGGGTGAAGACGGTCAGGCATACCGTGTGCCCAAGCGTCTGGTAGAAAAACTGGCAAATTACTATGTAAATTACACCGAGCCCTATCAGCATAAAAACGTTGAGATTTGCGGTAATTTCACCTATAACCGTTTGAACGGTACCTACACAGTGCCTACGGTTTATCCGACAGAATATATGATTCCCAACGTAGTGGAAATTGAAAAGCATGATGAGGACAATACCGTTATTGTAACGGTGGATTGCTATGCCTATAATGATGTTGACGAAGATCCCACTGCCAAGGAAACCAATTTCCGCAAAAGAGAAGTATATACGCTGAAAAAGGTTGCTTCCAAAGATCCTGCTGATCTTGCCATTGAAGAGCTGCATTATCAGATCGTCAGCATGAAGCAGGTGGAAAAATTGGCGGAGGAAGAGTAATGCAGGCAATCTGGCAGCAACACTATGATTTTGTTCCCGTGCATCCCGAGTATGCCGAGGGGACACTCTATGAGCAATTTCGCCGTTCGGCATATAAAAACCGATATAGCGTTGCCATAGATTATTTTGGTGCGCCTTTGCGATATGACAAACTGCTTTTGCGCGTTGATGCCCTTGCCAACGCTTTGAGCAATCTTGGAATCAAAGCAGGGGATAGGGTGTGCATCTGTCTGCCCAATATGCCGGATGCGGCGGCGCTGTTTTATGCGGTCAGCAGAATCGGTGCTGTCAGCGTGATGGTGCATCCTTTGTCGTCAAGTGACGAACTCAAAGAATTTATTTTGCAGACCGAGGCAAAGGCACTCTTTATTATGGACGTGGCATTTGATAAGCACCAAACCGTGTTGCAACAAATTAAAATGCACAACGTTATTTGCTGTTCTATGTGGACGGATGCACCTGCATTCAAGCGTGGCTTTATTAAGAAAGCGGTGCTTAAAAAAGCGGGGCTTTCCCGTGCTGTGAAAACACCTGCAAATATGACGGAACTGTTAAACCTCAATGATTATGATTGTCCGACTTCGCCCGTGCAGACGGATACAAAGCAAGATACGGCAGTTATTTTGTTTAGCGGCGGCAGCAGTGGCTCTCCCAAGGGGATTTGCCTGTCGGCATACAATTTTGCAGCCCTTGCAGGTCAGGTGTATTCACAGATTGAAAGTTGGCCCAAGGAGCCGAAAATGTTGGCCATTTTGCCGTTTTTCCATGGCTTTGGACTGGGCGTGTGTATGCACACCGCTTTGATTTACGGCATGACCTCTTTGATGGTGCCGCAGTTCAGCGCCAAGGAGTTTGCAACTATCTTGCGCAAACAAAAACCCAATATCATTACCGGTGTGCCCACGTTATATGAGGCTTTGCTCAGAGAAAAGAATTTAAACAAAGCAGACCTTTCGTTTTTAAAGGGTGTCTTTGTGGGCGGTGACGCGTGTCCCCCTTCGCTGAAAAAACGAGTGGATGAATTTTTAAAAACCCACGGCGCTGGTGTGACACTGAAAGAGGGATACGGTCTGACCGAAACGGTTACGGCTTGTGTGGTCACTCCGCCCAAAAAGGAAAAGCCGGGCTCGATCGGTGTGCCGCTGCCGGACGTTGACGTTAAAATTTGTGCGATTGATTCACTGGCGCAATTGCCCTACGGAAAAATGGGAGAAATTGTTATCAGCGGACCGACGGTGATGCTCGGGTATCTTGATGCCGAGGAAAACCGTCGTGTTCTGGTAAAGGATGAAAAGGGGCAGACGTGGTTGCGTACAGGTGACGTCGGCAAAATGGATGAAGAAGGATATCTTTATTTTGAAGGCAGAATCAAGCGCATCGTTAAAGTTTCGGGATTTCCGGTATATCCTGCCAGTATTGAGCAAACCATTGAGAGTATGGCAGGGGTAGCGCGTTGTTGCTGTGTCGCGGTGCCGGATGATTATAAAATGAACGTGATCAAAGCGATTGTTCAACCGGAACAAATGCCGCAAAATCCGCAGGAATTTATTGCAAAATTACTGGCAGAATGCAGAGAAAATCTCAGCGTTTATGCGCGTCCGCGCGTGGTGGAACTGATGCAACAGCTTCCCACTACCAAGGTAGGCAAGGTCGACTGGAAAGCACTGCAAAAGCGGGAATACGAGCGGCATGTGAATATTGAAAATAAATCTTTGGATAATATACTGTAAGTAGTGATTTTCGAAAGGAGAAATCGATATGGCACAGGATCTGAAAAGCCAATGGAAACAAGCAGGTAAAGAACTGGGGTCTGCTTTTAGTGATTTAGGCAAAACCATCGTGAAAACAGGCGTGATTGCCGCCAAAAAAGTATACGATTGGGCAAACAGTGAAGACACTGCTGCCGGTGAAAACCAACCAAACCAAGATCAAGAATGATACTAAAGCCCTTCAAAGAGAAAAGGGCAAAAAGCACTGAAGTGCAACACTTTGAGGTGGGTTTGGATAATTCGCACCACCCTAAAATACCGAAGCATTTTTTGCTTCGGTATTTTTTTCTTTACAATGACTCCAAATTATGATAATATATAATAAATATATACTATTTTAGGAGGGTTGCTTGATGGGGGAAATCATTTGTATTGTTTCCGGTAAAGGCGGCGTTGGCAAAACAACGTTGTGCGCCAATCTTGCACTCTCTTTGGCGATGAGAGACAAAAAAGTGGTTTGCATCGACTGTGATAAGGGTCTGAACAATTTGGACATTACGCTGGGAATGGAAGAAAAAACCATTTTTGACTTGTCGGACGTTTTGGAAGAACGTTGCCCACTGCACAAAGCGTTGGTAGCGCATTCCACCTATCGTACACTTTCTATGATTCCTGCACCGCTTGACTTTCGCGCGGTGATTGACGAGCAAAAACTGCGTTCCTTGTGTCGCGAGCTTGCGGCATCCTTTGATTTTGTGATGCTGGACTGTCCTGCAGGACTGGGTGAGGGGTTTGCCTCGGCAGTATATGCGGCGGACAAAGCTGTGGTCGTTGCCACTCCCGATATCACCGCCATTCGTGACGCTTCCAGAGCGGCAGGGGTGATTGCGGAAAGTGAAAAGATACCGGTGCAGTTGATCATCAATCGTATGCGTCCCAATTTTGTTAAAAAAGGCTATTTTGAGAATGTGGACAACATAATGGACGAAATCGGTCTGCCACTGCTGGGCATTGTGCCGGAAGACGAAAAGATAATGGTGTGCGCAGGTTGCCGCCGTCCGTTGTTTTCCGAAAAGAAAGCGGTGAGCACCGATCCGCTTAAGCGGATTGCACAGCGTATTTGCGGTGAAAAAGCAACGCTTTCTCCCATTTGGCGTCGTTAAAAGCAAAGAATAAAAATCAAAAAGAAAGGTGAAAAGGTATGAACATTGCTCTGATTGCAGATGAAAAGAAAAAGGAATTGATGGTTCAGTTTTGTATTGCTTATGCAGGTATTTTGTCTAAACATAATATCGGCGCAACGGCAACGACCGCTAACCTGATTTCAGAGGCAACCGGACTGGACGTACAAAAGTTTTTAAGCGGTTCACAGGGTGGCGCGGATCAGATTGCGGCGCGCATTTCCTGTAACGATGTAGATATAATGCTCTATTTCAGAGACCCGTCCACGCCCTCTAAACTGGAGAGAGAAGAAAACGTGATTTTGCGTCTTTGCGACGTGCACAATGTTCCCGTAGCAACCAACATTGCTACTGCCGAAGTAATCGTTATGGCGCTCGATCGCGGTGATCTGGATTGGCGCAACATTAAGTGATTTTCCGTTGATACGGCTGACAACCGGGTAGGAAATACAAATCAAACAACCAAAGCGGAGCAATAAAGCTCAATAAGGGTGGCACCGCGGAAACAAAACAGTTTTCGCCCCTTAGACACACTGGTTTTTCAGTGTGTCTAAGGGGTTTTACTTTTTTAGGAGGAAAAAACATGGCAGAGAAAATTTCAGCACCCAAGGGGATGCTTGACATCTTGCCGCAGGATTGCGGCAAATGGACAGCACTTGAAAACGTGATTCGGGACATCTGCGCCCGATACGGATTTGAAGAGATTCGCACACCTGTGGTGGAACATACCGAGGTATTTTCGCGCGGTGTGGGTGATACCACTGACGTGGTCAGCAAAGAAATGTATACTTTTGAGGATAAGGGCGGCAGAAGCATCACCTTGCGTCCGGAAGGCACGGCAGGTGTCGTACGCTCCTTTTTGGAAAACGGACTGTTCAATGCCGCACTGCCGGTGAAACTGTTCTATCTGATCAGTTGTTATCGTTATGAGAAACCGCAAAAGGGCAGACTCAGAGAGTTTCACCAATTCGGTGTGGAGATGTTCGGTGCAACTGATCCCATCAGTGATGCCACTTTGATTTCTCTGCCGCATCAACTCTTTAAAGAGTTGGGGGTAAAGGGAGTATCACTCCATCTCAATTCCATCGGTTGCCGCACCTGCAGAGCGGAATACAGAAATAAACTCAAGGCATACTTTGAGGATAAGAAAGACAAACTTTGTCCCACGTGCCTTACGCGCCTTGAAAAAAATCCGATGCGTATTCTCGACTGCAAAGATCACGGATGTAAAGAAATCTCCAAAGATGCTCCGTTGATTTTGGATCATATTTGTGAAGATTGTGCCGATCATTTTGAAAAGGTTAAAGGCTATTTGACGGCAATGGACATCCCCTTTGAAATTGATGCCCGTATCGTCAGAGGTCTGGACTACTACAACCGCACGGTATTTGAATTTGTCAGCTCCGACCTTGGTGCACAGTCTACCGTTTGCGGTGGCGGCCGTTATGACGGAATGACCACCCAACTGGGCGGAGACGATTATGCAGGTATCGGCTTTGCAATGGGTATGGAACGCTTTTTGCTGATGCTGGAAAGCCAACAAATTGAACTTGGTGAGCAAACCTCTCCCGCGCTTTACATTGCGCCCATGGGAGATGCGGCCAAAGTAAAAGCGGCGGCTTTGATGGCAAAATTGGTCGGACAAGGGGTGCGCGTCTCTACCGACCTGATGGGCAAAAGCCTGAAAGCGCAGATGAAATATGCCAACAGAGTTGGCGCGCAGAACGTTATTGTCTTAGGTGATGGCGAATTGGAAAGCGGCAAAGCCGTACTGAAGAATATGAACGGTGGCGGAGAGAAAGAGATCGTTTTGGACGAACTGAACGCCGCGGACTTGATATAGGAGGAACCGAAAATGTTAGACAGAAGTTGTTATTGCGGACAAGTAAATGAACAAATGATTGGTCAGAGTGTCAATCTGTATGGTTGGGTGCAACGCCAAAGAGACCTGGGCGGATTGATCTTTATTGATTTGAGAGACCGTAGCGGTTTGGTGCAGTTGCAATTTGATGAAAGCGTCAACAAAGAGGCTTTTGATATTGCATTTGGCATCCGCAGTGAATACGTACTTAAAGTATCCGGTAAGGTTGCCCGTCGCGGTGGCGCGGTCAACACCGAACTTGCTACCGGTGCGCTTGAAATTTTGGTAGACACCGTAGAGGTACTTGCCAAAGCCAAAACACCGCCGTTTGAAATTTTGGAAAACAGTGACGTTAAAGAAGAACTCAGACTGAAATACAGATATCTTGACTTGCGCCGTGCAGACCTTTCGCGCAGCATTATGTTCCGTCACAAAGTTGCAAAATATGCCCGTGACTATTTTGACGACAACGGATTTTTGGAGATTGAAACACCGATTCTCAACAAATCCACTCCGGAAGGTGCCCGTGACTACTTGGTGCCCTCCCGTGTTCACCCCGGTTGCTTTTATGCATTGCCGCAAAGTCCCCAGCTTTATAAGCAGCTTTTGATGATTTCGGGCTTTGACCGTTATATGCAGATCGCAAAGTGCTTCAGAGATGAGGATTTGAGAGCGGACCGTCAACCCGAGTTTACACAAATTGACCTGGAGATGTCCTTTGTGGATGAGGATACCGTTATTTCCATCAACGAAGGTTTCCTTGCCGGTGTATTTAAGAAACTGCTGGGCGTAGAAGTAAAAACTCCGTTTCTTCGAATGGAATACAAAGAGGCCATGGAACGCTTTGGCTCCGATAAGCCCGACACTCGCTTTGGCTTTGAGTTGAAAAATGTTTCCGAATTTGCCCTGGACTGCGGTTTCGGTGTTTTTGAAAACGCTGTTAAAAACGGTGGCAGTGTGCGCGGTATCAACATTAAGGGATACGCTGACCAGATCACCCGTAAAACCGTTGATGCGCTGACATTGTTTGTTAAAGATTACGGCGCGAAAGGTCTTGCCTTTGCCCGTTGGACCGAAGAAGCACCCACCTGTTCTTTTGCTAAGTTTATGGCAGAGGACAAGCTTGAGGGACTTTATCAGGCACTTGACTTTGAAAAAGGCGACGTTATTTTGTTGGTGGCGGATGAAGATAAGGTTGTATTTGATTCACTCGGTGCTCTCAGATGCGAGGTGGCAAAGCGCCTGAACATTCTGGATCCTTCTACTTACAATTTCTTGTGGATCACCCACTTCCCGCTCTTTGAGTACAGCAAGGAAGAGGATAGATATATGGCAATGCATCATCCCTTCACCGCACCCTGCCAAGAGGATATGCACTTGTTGGAAAGCAACCCCTATGCTATGCGCGCCAGAGCGTACGACATTGTTCTCAACGGTTATGAACTCGGTGGCGGCAGTATTCGTATTCACACTCCCGAACTGCAACAGAAAATGTTTAAGGCTTTGGGACTTGGCGAAGAAGAAGCAAGAGAAAAGTTTGGCTTCTTAATGGATGCCTTCACCTTTGGCGCACCGCCTCACGGTGGTATGGCATACGGATTGGACAGACTGGTTATGCTGATGCAGCAAAAGGCAAACATCAAAGAAGTGATTGCTTTCCCCAAAGTGCAAAATGCCAGTGAGCCGATGAGCGGTTGTCCTGATACCGTTGATCCCAAACAGCTTGAAGAACTTTCCATTTCTTGTATAGGGTAGTGCGAATTATCCGAACCCGCCTCAAAGTGTTGCATTACGGTGCTTTTCGCCCTTTTCTCTTTGAAGGGCGTCAGCCCATCTGCATCGAAAAGAACAAAAATCCCCTCAAATCCATTCCTTTGAGGTCTAAGGATTTTAAAATGAGCGGATTTTTGGCGGGTCAAGGCACAAAACGCAGTCCATACTGCCGTATGGACGAGGCTTTTAACACAGAGCCGACGAAAATCCACCATTTTAAAACGGAGTGCGGATATTTCGCACTACCCTAGAAGGATAATTCACAGAAAATTCATATCATTTGTGATACCATATAATTATACTGACGTAAAAAGGAGAAAAACCAATGATTCAAGTAGAACATCTGGTTAAAAAATACGGAGACAAGTTGGCGGTCAACGATATCTCTTTCTCTGTGGGCGAAGGGGAAATCCTCGGCTTTCTGGGTCCCAACGGTGCCGGTAAGTCCACGACGATGAATATCTTAACGGGATATCTTTCTGCCACCGACGGTGTGGCAAAAATCGGCGGTATCGACGTGTTGGAAGACCCGATTGCCGCCAAACAGCAAATCGGCTTTTTGCCGGAGCAACCGCCGCTGTATACCGATATGACGGTTAAGGAATACCTTGATTTTGTTTACGACATTAAGCGTGTTAAATTCCCTCGCAGACCCCATATCAATGAGATTTGCGAGTTGGTAAAGATTACCGACGTTTATAACCGTACCATTAAGCATCTGTCAAAAGGTTACAAGCAGAGAGTCGGTCTGGCACAGGCACTGATGGGCAACCCCAAAGTGCTGATTCTTGACGAACCCACGGTTGGTCTTGACCCCAGACAAATTATTGAAATCCGTAATCTTATCAAAAAGTTGGGTAAAAACCATACGGTTATTCTTTCCACCCATATTTTGCAAGAGGTACAGTCGGTTTGCGACCGTATTCTGATTATCAACAAAGGTCAGATCATTGCTGACGGTAATACCGAGCAGCTGACCTATAAAGCGGCAGGTAACCGCAAACTTGTTGCCCGTATTGCAGGACCGCAGACAGACGTTAAAAAACTGCTGCTCTCGATTCCTGACGTACTGAAAGTCGATTGCCTCGGAAGCCGCGAGGCTGGCAGTAATGATTTTCTGCTGGAGGCAAGTCCTGTGGTGGATATCCGCAAACCGCTGTTTCATACCTTGGCCCAAAGCAAATACCCGATGATCGGGCTGAAAAGTATGGATATGTCGCTGGAGGATATGTTTGTTAAACTTGTAACAGAGGATTCGCAAGGAGGTGAGGCACTGTGACAGCAATTTACAAAAGAGAAATGAAATCTTATTTCACTTCTCCGATCGGATACGTATACATTTGTGCCTACCTGTTTGCAATGGCTTTGTTTTTCAAAATGTACATTTTGGATGCAGGTAACTCCAACATTGTGTATTTCTTCGGCGGAAGCCTTATCGTTTATATGTTCTTGGTGCCGATTTTGACCATGAGATTGTTTTCAGAGGAAAAAAAGAGCAAAACCGATCAGATTTTGCTGACTTCACCTGTCAGCGTGACCGGTATTGTTATGGGCAAATTTTTGGCGGCACTGAGCGTTTACACCATTGCTTTGGCGTTGACGAGCGTTTCGGTCGCTTTCACGGCATATTACGGAAACGTGGCAATGGGACTTACGCTTGGTAACTATATCGGCATTTTCTTTTTGGGTATGTCGTTTGTTGCCATTGGTTGCTTTTTGAGCGCAGTTACCGAAAGTCAGGTCGTTGCGGCAGTTTTGTCCTTTACGGTGTTGATGAGCTTGTACTTTATGGACACTTTGGCAACCAGCATTAACAGCGCATTTTTGGGCAAGGTTATTGATTTTATTTCCATTTATGAGCGCTATACCGATTTTACCAGCGGATTGTTCCCGCTTTCTTCTATTGTTTATTATATCAGCATAGCGGTGGTATTTGTGTTCCTTACCATTCGCATGATTGAGAAACGGAGGTGGAGCTGATGGCAAAGAAAAATATCTTTCAAAGCCGTAAACTGAAGTATGGCTCCCTTTCCACTGCACTTACCATTGCATTTGTGGCGGTAATATTGATTCTCAACATTGTTTGTACCACACTGACCACCAATTATTCTTTGAAACTTGATATATCGGGAGACGGTTTGTACGCTCTGGATACACAGACTTTGCAGATCATCGATAAAAACGAAAGAGATATTAAGTTTTACGTTTATTCTGCCGAAAAAAGCTTTACTGCGCAGTTTTCCGAAGTGTTGCGCAGAATCGTTAACAAGAGTTCTCATTTTTCTCTTGAGTTTGTTGATCCCAATCAGAATCCGACCTTTGCTTCTTCCTTTGGCTCCCAATACAATATTGGTGAGGGCGCCTTGGTTATGGAGTCGGGCGGCAAGATTCGCGTGGTTGCGGCAGACGAAATGTATAGTTATGATCAAAACTCGGGAGCTGTCAGCTACCTTTTGGAAGAACGCGTGGCAAGTGCTATTATGAGCTTTATTCAAGATAGAGAAGAAATTATCTATTTTGTTACCGGTCACGGTGAATCTACCGATACCACTTTCCGTAATTTGTTTGCAAACAACGGATATACCGTCAAGGATATTTCACTTTATAAAGATATGTCTTTTGACGAAAAAGCAACTCTTATGATCATTGCGGCACCTACCAGAGACTATTCTGCAGGTGAAGTTGCCGCAGTGGATAGTTTTCTTTCCAATCAATATGAATATGGCAGAAATTTGATGTTCTTTAGTGGCGCGGCTTCTGTTGAAATGCCCAATCTTGAGGGACTTCTTTACGAGTGGGGCTTTGAGTTTGGCAAGGATATGGTTATTGAGAGTGATGCCAACCGCTATATCAGCCTGCCCACCATTTTCCGTCCTGATGTTGCAAGTGATGATTTAACCGAGCAACTAACGGTCAGCAGTGTTCCGCTGATTTTGTCTGCCTCTCGCAGTGTTACCACACGATTTGAAGAAAACGGTAATCTGAAGGTGGCACCGGTGCTTATGACAGGGGAGAGCGCCTATGCCAAGAGCACCCAGGAAGGCGGCACCATCAGCACCTATAACAAAGAAGACGGTGACGTCGTTGGCCCCTTTGCCGTTGCGGCACTGAGCCAGAATCTTAAAGTTTATAACAACCAGAATGTTTATTCTCACGTTTTTGTCAGCGGTTCATCGGATATGCTGATCAGCGACTATATGGCATACGCAGATAATGGTGACTTTCTGATCAATCTGTATGATATGATGATGCAAAGAGAAAGCGATACCATTCTCAGTGCAGTTAAGTATGCGGCCTCAGAAAGCCTGATACTGACTGAGGGTCAAAAAATGTTTGTGAATATCATCGTAATGGCACTGATTCCCGGTATCGTGCTGATAGTGGGTATTATTGTCTTTATTCGAAGGAGATACTTATAATGAACGAGCATCAGGATAATAGGGAAGCGTTTTCCACTGAGGAAAACGAGCTTTTCCAATACGATATGCCCGAACAAAAGCAAAAGAAAACAAAAAATCGTGTTATTCGCAGCAGTTTGCTCAGAAAATTTATGCCGATATTTGTGTTGCTTGTTTCGGCGGCGGTATTGCTGACGGCATATTTTGTGCTACGCTCCATCAACCCTGAGGACAATGGGGAAGATGAAGTAAATATGATTAAGGTTGTCAGTGAGAATACAACCGACGTAAAAAGCATCAAAGTTAAAAATAAAAACGACGCGTATACAATGTATAAAAAAAGCGGATCGGTTTATAAAATTGAAGGGTATGAAGACAAGCCTGTAAGTGCAGACGTTATTTCTACTTCCATTGGATACCTTACCGATATTCAGTCTGCTAAAAGGGTTATGGTAGCCAATGATAAACTCAAGGATTACGGTCTTGCAAAACCTGTTGCCACGGTTGAAATAACAACGACTACCAAAGAGATTACATTGTATTTGGGCAACCAAAGTGCAGGGGATGACTTCTATTTTATGCTTGGAAATGACCCTGAAAACACAGCGGAAAAAACCGCGGTTTATCTGATGAGTGACATACAGGCAAACGTTTGTACCGCTGACCGTTTTTATTACTATGACGGAGATTTGTCAAAATACAATGCTTCTGACGACAACGGTAAGATTACCGCTGTAAGCATCGGCGGCAGTAAAGGTACCAAGGCAGACGTTTATATGTCAAACGAGGAATTGAGCCTTACCTATATGATGGCTGATCCCGTTAATATGCCGTTTGCCTCTACGGTAATGGATGGCATACTGAGTCTGCTCACTACGATGAATAGTGCTATACCGGTAAGTGATGACGTGAGTGATGCAAATCTTGCAAAACTCGGCTTGAAAGAGCCGTCGTATACGTTGAGCTGGGTAAATAACACCATCGAGCGCACCGTTGTTTTCGGTAACGAAGTGGATGGATACATCTATTGTACGGCAGAAGATGCACCTGCGATTTATCAGATTCCGTCAGGCGCGGTTGCAATACTGGGGATGGACATAGCGGATATGTGTGACATCATTACCTATACCCGCGACGTTGACACACTGAATCGAATCGTGGTGACCTCCGGAAAGAAAACCTATGATATTCAAACCGAAGGAACAGGCGACCAGCGTGTTGTTACCATTAATAACAAAACGGTAGAAAGTTCCATTTTCTCCGAGTTTTATTCCACGTTGCTCGGTATTGAAGTCCAGCGCGAAGGCGAAAAGCCTGCAGGAAAAGAACCACTTTTGACAATGGAAATCACCCTTGCTGAAAACGGTGAAAAAGAAATTCTTTCCTATTATGAAGTAGACGAGCGTTACTGCTTCTATGAAATGAACGGTAAGGGTATGTTTTACGTTAAAACACAAGACGTACAAAACATTCTTGTCAATGCACAAAAAGTGTACGACAACCAAGAAATTCATGTAGTTTGGTAATATATTCATCCCCTTTGAGCGAATGTTCAGGGGGATGATTTTTTTCTTGCCAAAATAAAAAAACTATGTTAAGATAAATATAATAGTATTTTTAGGAGGGGTAACTATGAAAGCTAAAAGATGGCTGAGTGCTCTGTTATGTTTAGTAGTGTTTATGTGTTTGCCGTATGCATCGGCAGCAGATCCGGATCTGGGTGTTGACGATAATCCGTTTTTACCTCAGGATATCGTGATCGGCGTTCAACCCCAAAGTCAGAACGTTGTAAGCGGAGATACGATTACGCTGAGTGTACAGGCAGTGTCCAATCCCGCAGGAAAAACCCTTACATATCAATGGTTTGTGAAAACTGGGCAATATATTAATTTGGTGACAGACAATGAAATGTATGCTGGCACCACTACCGATACAGTGACAATTATTACAACCAACATAAAGTGGTGTCAAACTGACGGTGTTGGCGTGTTCTGTCGTATTAGTGACGGTAAAAACACAAAAGATACCGAAATCGCTTTGATCAAAGTGGCGCATGTTGGCGGTGAACTGATCGTTGATCAGGCTCCCACTTGCTCTGCAAAGGGTAGCGGTCATAAGGCTTGTATCTATTGTGAGACAATTGTAGAGAGCAACATTGCGATTGAAAAAGACGCAAATGCACATACAGAAGGCGCTTTGATTGTTGACGTAAAGCCCACCTGCACCACTGACGGTAAGGGCCATAAAGAATGTGTCCATTGTGGTGTTACTTTGCAGGATAATCTTGTGATTGACAAGGATGTAAATGCCCATACAGCAGGAGAACTGATCGTTGATCAGGCCCCCACCTGCACCACTAACGGTAAGGGTCATAAAGAATGTATCCATTGCGGCATTACTTTGCAGGATAATCTGGTGATCGACAAGGATGCAAATGCACATACAGAAGGTGCTTTGATTGTTGACGTAAAGCCCACCTGCACCACTGACGGTAAGGGCCATAAAGAATGTATCCATTGTGGTGTTACTTTGCAGGACAATCTTGTGATTGACAAGGACGCAAATGCACATACAGAAGGCGAACTGATCGTTGATCAGGCTCCCACCTGCACCGCTGACGGTAAGGGTCATAAAGAATGTATCCATTGCGGCATTACTTTGCAAGACAATCTTGTGATCGACAAGGACGCAAATGCACATACAGCAGGTACTTTGATCGTTGATCAGAAGCCTACCTGTACTGCAAACGGTAAGGGTCACAAAGAATGTATCCGTTGCGGCGCAACTGTGGAAAGCAATATTTCCATCGCCAAAGAAGGTCACGATAAAGGCAAGTGGACAACGGTGAAACAACCCACTGCTACAGCCGATGGCAAACAGGAATGCCGCTGCACCAAGTGCGGCGCTTTGCTTGACAGTAAGGCAATTGCCAAAACAGGCAAAAACGTTGTAAACGTTTTCAAAGATCTTAAAAAGAGCGATTGGTACGTTAAAAACGGTGCCATCGACTTTGTTTATAACCAAGGTCTCTTTAGCGGTCTGAGTCCAACTACCTTTGGTCCCAAGGAAAATATGACCAGAGCAATGTTTGTAACGGTACTGGGCAGATTGCACGGTGTTAAATCCACCAAGGCTGTCACCAAGTTTACCGACGTTAAGAAGAGTGCTTACTACTCCGGCTACGTTGCCTGGGCAAACAAAAACGGCATTGTCAGCGGTCTGAATGCCACGACTTTCGGCCCTGATAACAACATCAATCGTGAGCAGATCTGCGCTATGATGGTCAGATACTGCGACTTTGCAAACATTAAACTCAAAAAGATCAACAAGGCAGTAACTTTCATCGATGCAAAAGAGATTTCCTCTTATGCAAAGAAAGCGGTCACCGCTTGTCAAACAGGCGGTATCGTCGGCGGTGAGAAGGCTGGCAGTGGCTATCGTTTCCGTCCCAAGGGCAATGCCACCCGTGCCGAAGTTGCCACCATTATGTTGCAGTTTTATAACACCTACATAAAGTAAATAAATAAACGCGGAGTTTAAGCAAAACTCCGCGTTTTTCTATGCTATTTAGGGCAAGTTGCACAAAAAAGAAAGTGTTTTTTTAGCAAAATGCCAAATTGTATTTATATATAAATTATAGTATAATTAAAGAGTAAAATTGGGTTGGTATATATTTTGCTTAATATGCCGAAAAATAACCCGAAGAGGAGAGACTTGCGATGAAAAACAATGCAAAAAGAGTTTTGGGTCTTATGCTTTGTGTGCTGATGTGTATCAGTATGTTTACAGCAATTGTTTTGCCCGCATCTGCAGAGGTTACTGCCCCTGTAAATGTGGAAGACCCTTACGCGAAAGTTACAACTGTGGCAGGTTCCAACAAACCTACCGCTAATGTGTACTTTTTCGATGCCGCATGGGGCAAATCTGCACCCGCAGCCAATGGTGCAGATTTTACCTACACCTATGCACCCAACGGAAAGACCTACACACTGACTTGGGGCAAAAATGCCTTTGCAACCATGGCTGATTTCAAAGCTGCTGTAGAAGCATATTCGGTCAATTGGGTTGCTGATTTTGAAAATGTAAGTCAAGACTTTGTTGCAGTATTTGCCGCAGGTGAATACGGTGCACTTGAGGCAGTCGCTTTGGCAAGTCTTGGCGGCACCGGAGTGCCTACGCCTGAACAGTTGCTCAACGTTTATATGTTGGGTGCCAATGCAGGTAAAACCCCTGTTAATGACAAGCGCGATACCAAGGCTGATGCCAAGGCTATTCAAAATGGCAGAAGCATTGATGCAACCAAAGAAACTGTTTTGACTGCAGCTTTTCTTTTCCCCGCCAGATCCAACATTACGCTGGATGGCTTCGCAGGTACCAAGGCTGCTTCTCTGACCACTACCGGTACGGCAGGATACACCAATGTAAAGATTACAAACTATTTCCTTGCCGGTATGAATAGTACGGCAGATGGTAAAGCTTTCACTTCCGGAACGGAAACAATTGCAACCACCTGGGAAATGAAAAACAGCTATTTTGATTATGGTACGACCATGACCAATGCCGGAGATGGTTACTACTATTTCTATGCAAACAAAGCCCTCTTTGACAATTGTGTGTTTGCAAATGCCATTGCTCAGACCAACGGCGCTCAGCATTCATTGTTTACATTGCCGATGACTGCTGCCAACGCTGCAAACCATGTAAACTTTTTGGGCGAGTATGCTGCCAATCCCGAAATCACCATGCAAAACTGTATCGGTGCAGACAATGAGTCGGCGATTTTCTGGCGTCTTACCTTAGGTAACTTCCGCTTTACCGGATATGGTCAGCATGCTATTACTGTTAATATTCTGGACAACCATTTTTATAATGCTTCCGGCGGCAATAAAAAACTTTGGGGCTCTAATGTAATTCAGTTCAACCAAGTCGCTGACGGCGCCAAAA
>JAZROO010000058.1:0-11234 GCA_045648705.1 Eubacteriales bacterium
CCCATATGGTCAAGGGACAGCAGCTTCACAGCCTTTTTGGCAACGTTTTCGCCGCCTGCCACCGTGAGCTTTGCACGTTCCGCATCCATATCGGCACGGGTGAGCTTGGGAATGAGCTGGACAAACAGCACCACACCGATAACACCAAAGATATACGCAATGCCGTGACCGACCGATACCAAGTCAACAAACTCGGCTGCCACCGTATCCTTTGCCGCGGCAAAGGCAGGTGTACTTGTCAGCGATCCGCTGAGCAGACCAACGATCATTGCCACAAATCCGTCTTGCTCCTGAATGGAAGCGCCGTAACCGAGCACTTCGCCAAGGCCGATGCACAGTGCCGCGGCAAGACCGCCTGCAACGATGATCACCAAACCGATGAGCACGTAGGATTTGAAATTCTTTTTAAAGTTGCCAAAGAACTTAGGTCCTGCAATAAATCCAACCGAAGTTACAAACAAAATCAGACCCAGACTCTCGACGATGGAAAGTGCTTGATCAGCGTAATGGGTGACAGTTTCACCTTTGATTACAAGCTGAGCATCCATCTTGTCGTAAAAGAGTGCGCCGAACAGCAAAGCGATGATAAACACACCTGCATCTCCGAGCGAAACACCCTTGATGGTAATGCGACCAAACGCATACCCTGCAAATAAAATGGCAAACACGCACATCAGGAAAAAGGATATGCCTGTTACCGGAATAACTCCGCCAAACAAATTCATGTTGCCACCCTTACTTTCTTACGTAATCGGGCAGAAGTTTGGGAGAGGTTACCTCGGTAACGATACCTGCATCCTTGGCTTCGTTTGCAAAACTCTCAACGTGTGCAAGAGTCATTTCGCCCAAAGCAACTTCACTTGCCTTCTTGGCGGCATTCTGACCTGCATTTCTGCCGAAGACGATAATGTCAAGCAGAGAGTTACCCATCAGACGATTTCTGCCGTGGATACCGCCGACGGCCTCACCTGCAACGTACAGGTTGTGAATGTCGGTTTCGCCTTTGGCATTAATTTCAAGACCACCGTTTTGATAGTGGAGTGTGGGATAAATCAGAATCGGTACCTTGCGGATGTCGATGCCGTACTTGCCGTACATACGCATCATCGCAGGGATTCTCTTTTCAATGGTACCCTCACCGTGAATCATTTCGATCATGGGAGTATCCAGCCAGATGCCCTGACCACCGTCACCGGTGTCAATGCCCTTGCCGCGCTCTTTGCACTCACGAATGATACTTGCGGCAGAAACGTCACGCGTTTCCAGAGGATTCATAAATACTTCACCGTCTTTGTTAACGAGCATAGCGCCGATGGAACGGACTTTCTCGGTAACCAGTGCACCGAAAATCTGTTGCGGGAACGCAACACCGGTGGGATGGTACTGCAAAGTGTCAGCATACAGAAGCTTTGCCCCTGCTCTGTAACCCAGTACCAGACCGTCTGCGGTAGCACCGTAGTGGTTGGAAGTCGGGAAACCTTGATAGTGCAGTCTTCCTGCACCGCCCGTGGCGATGATTACGGTCTTTGCCTTGCAAATCATAATCTTACCGGTTTCCATATTCATCAGAACGGCACCTGCCGCCTGACCCTTGTCGTCTTTAATCAGTTCAATTGCAGATGTAAAGTCAACAACCTTAACACCACGATTCAGCACTTCGTCACGAAGTACTCTCATAATCTCGGCACCCGAGTAGTCACGGCAAGCGTGCATTCTCTTTCTGGAGGTACCGCCACCGTGGGTGGTCACCATGGTGCCATCCTCGGTCTTGTCAAACATAACGCCGAGCTTGTTGAGCCACTGAATTGCCTCAGGCGCATCGTTTACAAGCTTGTAAAGAAGCTCAGGCTTGTTGGCAAAATGGCCGCCACCGAGCGCATCCACGTAGTGAATGGCAGGAGAATCATTGGGCTTGTCAGCCGCTTGAATACCGCCCTCTGCCATCATGGTGTTGGCATCACCCATACGAAGTTTGGTGACGAGCAATACCTCAGCCCCTGCTTCGTTTGCCTCAATAGCGGCTGCAGCACCTGCACCGCCGCCACCGATGATGAGAACGTCTGTCTCATAATCAGGACTGGAAAGGTCAATTTCCTTGCCCTCGATGAGAGAATGTGCCTGCAATAACTCAGCAAGTTCCAGCGGCACCTTGTCACCCTTGTTGGGTCCGATGGCAAGTGTTGTAAACTGTTCTTTAATATAGTCGGGGTGGAATTTGGCAAGTAACTGCTCTTTTTCCTCAGCAGTCATTCTGCGAGGCTCCAAACCGATTCTGGAGGAACGGGTTTCTTCCAAAATCTTCATAGATTCCAGCATTTGTTCTGTAAACATTGTTTTTCCTCCCTTACTTCTCGATTTCACGGTTGTTGTAGAGTTCTTTGAGTTCACTGATAGGCTTTTGCATCAGATTCTGAAGTAACTCTTCAAAGGTACCGTCTTTGATTTCTTTGACTCTGTCTTCCAGATGCTCACTTTTGGGGGCAAGATACTTGCCGGTCAGTCTTCTTGAAAGGAGAGCAACGTGAGGATGGGAAATACCTGCAGGACAACGGGAGGAGCAAACACCGCACATAACGCAGTCAAAACTCTCCTCGGCGGCTTTTTCAAAGTCACCGCGCTGAGCGTAGGCAATGTACTGCATAACGTCAAGCTCTTGGGTACAAGCCTTGGTACAGGCGTTGCAACCGATACACTTGTAGATTTCGGGATAGAGTTGCATCATAATCTGTGTTTCGGGGCTGATCTTCTCCACGTCAAATACCTTTTTCTCCAAGGGGAAGAAAGGCAGGGTGGCAATGTACATACCTTCCTCTACCTGTGTCTGACAGGCAAGACAAGCATGCAGCTCATTGTCGCCTTTGATGCGGTAGATGGTCGCACAAGCGCCGCAAAAACCGTTGCGGCAGCCGCAACCTCTGACGAGCTTATAACCTGCATATTCCATAGCGGTCATAATGGTCAAAGATGAGGGCACTTCATACTGTTTGCCCATAATAAAAACATTTACGGTTTTTTCCATAGTCGTTTTCTCCTTTAATATTCGTCGGGAAGTTCGTCAAGCTCGTCGCAACGGAAGACAGGGCCGTCCTTGCAGACGTACTTGTGTCCGATGTTGCAACGTCCGCACTTGCCGACGCCGCACTTCATTTTCAGTTCCATGGTGGTGTAGACCTGCGTTTTGTCAAACCCGATCTCTTGCAGTCCTGCCAGGGTAAACTTGATCATAATCGGCGGACCGCAGATGATGGCGACCTTGTTTGTATCAAAACCAAGCTCTTTAACGTAGGTGGGAACAAAGCCGACGTGACCGTCCCAACCCTCTTGCTCGCGGTCGATGGTCAGATGAACGCTGATGCCTTCATCCTTGCACCACTCGTCGATAATTTCGTTAAAATCTACCAGATCGTCTTTACTGCGCGCACCGTAAACGATATCGATTTTACCGTATTGGTCACGATAGTGACGGCAGTAGTTAATCACACTTCTCAGCGGCGCCAGCCCGATACCGCCTGCGATAAACAGTAAATCCTTGCCCTTAAACTCGGTTTCCACGGGGAAAGGCTTGCCGTAAGGACCGCGCACGGTAATGTTCTGACCGACTTCCATGGCGTGTAACCACTGAGTTACACATCCGCACTTTTTAATGGAAAACTCCATAAACTCACGGTTGGTCGGAGAGGAGGTGATGGAAAACATACCCTCACCCACACCGGGCACCGAAAGCATCGCGCATTGACCGGGCATATGCTCAAACACTTTGCCGCCCGTCAGCGCTTCGACGCGGAAAGTCTTAACGTCGGGGGTGTCCACACGAACGTCGGTCACCACCGCAACTTCGGGAATCAATGTTTCTTTGTTCATTCTATTTACCTCCCAACGCCTTGATTACTTTAACGATTCCGTGCTTTGAGGGGCACTTGCGAACGCATCTGCCGCAACCCACACAACCAAACTCGCCGCCGTTTCTTTGAGGCATATACACAAGCTTGTGCAAAAATCTCTGTCTGAAACGTTGGGCTTGAGTGTTACGGTTGTTGCCGTGCGCCATCAAAGTAAAGTCGGAATACATACAACTGTCCCAACATCTGCTTCTCTCGGTGCTCTGTCCGCAATCAAAGTCGCGCACGTCGTAGCACTGGCAGGTGGGGCAAACGTAGGTGCAGGTGCCGCAAGCAAGGCAAGTGGCACTCATCTGCTCCCATACGGGATGGTTCCAGAAAGTCTCCTCGGTTGCGCCGACCAAATGGTCAAGACTCATCTCACTAAGCGGCAACTTTGCAAGTCTTTCTTTGATGTCTTTCTTTTGTGCCGCCACTGCAGCATCGTCGGTTTCTTCCAAAACATCGGCAAGTTTCTCTGTAAGGGCGATTCCCTTGTCAGTATTTGCTTGCCAATAAAGACCCTCTTTGGTCAAATAGGTGGTAACGTCACCCATCGGCTCACTTGCATCAATGCCAAAGTGCATGCAAAAACAGTCACTCTCAGGCTTGCCGCAAGCAAGCGTTACGATGGTAGCGGCATTTCTTCTTGCCTCGTAAACGGTGTCTACGGGGTCGGCAAGGAATACGCGATCGAGAATTTCAAAACTCTTTGCATCACATCCGCGCACACCAAATGCCACAAAAGGTTTTACCTCGGGGCGCTTGTCGGTCACGGTGATGTTTTTACCTTTCATCTCAAAGGACATCAAGGTTTCACTTTGACTAAAGAAAAAGTCTTTGGCACTTCTGGCGGTTTTCAGCGCGGTAAGATTTACCTCGGAGGTGCTTTCATATTGACCAAAATCGGTGACCCCACCTTTGAGAATCGGAAGATACAGGTCGCTTTCTTTGGCAATTGCTTCATATAAAGCAGTTAAATTACGTGCAATTTTCATTTAGTTGCCCTCCTTTACGATAGAGGGTTCGGGATCCGCCTCGGTAAAGTGAATCAGCGGATGCTCACTGTCGGTATCCTCACCGGCACGGTATTCACCGTAATAGGTGTTCATATCCTTAATGAGTTTGCGGTTGAGCAGATGAAGCGGAATGTTCTGAGGGCATACTCTCGAGCACTCACCGCAGTCGGTGCATCTGCCGCCGACGTGGAAAGCACGAATAATATGGAACATATTTTCCTCAAAACTGGTTGCATTTGCCTTGGCGGCAACACCGCTTTTATCGTTGTCGAAAATGCACTTTTCGCAACTGCAAGCAGGACAAGCGTTACGACACGCGTTGCAACGAATGCATCTGGAAAGCTCCCCTCTCCAGAATTCAAAGCGTTCTTCTTCGCTCATATTCTCAATCTCGGCAACGCCGCCAAAACGGTCAGAAGGTGTTTTGGTCATCGGCTCACCGATGGTTTCATCGCAAACCGCGTGTGCTTCCAGAGCGCAAACGGTGCATCTGCCGAGTAGTACCTCTTTTCTGCTCACAGTCTTTTCACCGTCGAGCGTGGTCACCTTTAAGGTGTCCCCCTCGCGCACAGCGCTCAGCGCATCGCCAAGCTTTTCACCGTCTACCTTACCGTCGCAATAAACACCGATAACGTAAAGACGATCTTTTGCCACTCTGTTTTCCTTCAAAATCACGTTGAGGGAGTAAGAGTCGCAGGGTTTCACGATGACGGCAACCTTGCCCTCTTTACCCATTTGGGAAATGAGGAATTTGGAAAGGTTGGCACCGCAAAAATCATCATACACAAAGTCTTTCAAAGACTCTGCACTCTCAAACACGTAAGGGCTTACGTCAGCAGGGCTTTCGCCGCGCTTCCAACCGATCACACGGTCGATTTTGCCCTCGGAAAATAACTCTGTAAGACGGGAAACAATCATTTCTTGCATCGGATGTCCTCCAATCTCTTGCACTCACCCAGTGCCGCTACGTCCTCAGCAAAGCTTTTCATTGTGGCGGCAAACTTCGCACCCTCAGCGGCAGAAACCCATTCAAGACGGACTCTGTCTTTCTCAATACCGAGGTAACTGAGCATACTGAAGAGCATGGTGATTCTTCTTCTTGCGTAGTAGTTGCCGGTGGTGTAGTGGCAGTCGCCGGGGTGGCAACCGCAGATGATCACACCGTCTGCCCCTCTCTGAAATGCCTTAAGGATAAAGAGAGGATTAACTCTGCAAGAACAAGGTACACGAATGATTTTAACGTCAGCGGGATAGTCCAGTCGGTTGGTGCCTGCAAGGTCCGCACCTGCATAAGAGCACCAGTTGCAACAAAATGCAACGATTAACGGTTTTTTCGGGGTCCCCGCAGATTGCGAAATCTGTGGGGTGGCTTTTTTTACTTGCATATTGCATCTACCTCCGCCATAATTTGTCTGTTTGTAAATCCAAGCAGATCCATCGCGCCCGAAGGACAGGTAACGGTACAAGCACCGCAACCCTGACAAACTGCAGGATTCACACTTGCGACCGTACGCTCTTTCATCGATCTGTCATACTGCATAAATTCTTTTGTCTGATAGGTGATCGCACCGTACGGACAAACGTGAGCGCAGTTGCCGCAACCGTTACACATCAACTCGTTACTTTGTGCAACACAGGGGTTGGTGGTCAACTTATCCTTGCACAAAAGACCAATGACCTTACCTGCCGCCGCACCTGCTTGGGCAACGGTTTCGGGAATATCCTTGGGTCCTTGTGCCACACCGCTGAGGAACACACCTGCAGTGGGGCTCTCCACGGGACGAAGCTTGGGATGCGCTTCGGTAAAGAAGTCGTTGGTATCCATCGAAGCGGTCAGCTTGGTGGCAAGACTTCTGGCACTCTCGTCAGGCTCAATGGCACCTGCCAGAACAACGAGATCAGCATTTATCTTGAGTTGCTCATTTGCAAGCAGATCACTTGCCTGTACCATCAAAGTACCGTCAGCTCTGGGGCTGACCTTACCAACCATACCCTTTACGTAATGTACGCCGTACTGTTCCACCGCTCTGCGATAAAATTCGTCAAAGTTTTTGCCGGGGGTACGCACGTCGATATAGAATACGTAAACTTCGGTATCGGGATATTTTTCTCTGGTCAGCATCGCATGCTTGGCAGTGTACATACAGCAGATTTTAGAGCAATAGGGTTTGCCCTTTTCCACGGTAGAACGGGAGCCACAGCACTGCACAAACACGATGGTGTGCGGATGCTTGTTGTCAGACGGACGAAGCAGCGTTCCACCGGTGGGACCTGCCGCATTGGTCAGTCGCTCAAACTCAAGAGAAGTGATTACGTCTTTGCTCTGATTGTAGGCAAATTCGTCAAACTTGGTCATATCGATCATATTAAAGCCGGTGGCTACGACAATGGCGCCGTATCCGCGCTCGATGATCTCGTCTTTTTGCTCATAGTTGATGGCGCCTGCGGTACATACTTTGGAGCAAACACCGCATTTGCCTGTTTTCAGTTTGTTACAGGTGCTCGGGTCAATGGTTGCAACCTTCGGTACCGCTTGGGCAAAGGGAATGTAGATGCTTCTGCGGTTGTCCATACCCATGTTGAATTCGTTGGGAACGTTTTTCACAGGGCACTTTTCTGTACAAATACCGCAACCTGTACATTTGTTTTCATCTACAAAGCGGGCTTTCTTGCGGATCGACACGGTAAAGTTACCAACAAAGCCTTTTACGTCCTCAATCTCACTGTAAGAGAAAATGTTGATTTTCTCGTGCTGCGCGCAGTCTACCATCTTCGGTGTCAAAATACAAGCCGAGCAGTCCAGTGTGGGAAAGGTTTTGTCAATCTGTGCCATCTTGCCGCCGATGGTGGCTTTCTTTTCAACGATATCAACCTCAAAGCCGGCATCTGCAATGTCCAGTGCCGTCTGAATACCTGCGATACCGCCGCCGATGACCAGCGCACGTTTGATAACAGGGCTTTCCCCTGCCGTCAAGGGTGCATTGAGATGTACCTTCGCAATCGCGGCACGACCTAAGATCACCGCTTTCTCGGTACCCTCCTCGATGTTTTTATGTATCCAAGAGCACTGTTCGCGGATGTTGGCGATCTCTACCATGTAGGGATTCATGCCTGCCGCGGCACAAGCCTTGCGGAATGTCTGCTCATGCATACGGGGCGAACAGGAGCAGATGACCGCGCCTGTCAGCTTATGCTCTCTGATGGCTTCTTGAATCAAAGTCTGACCTGCCTCGGAGCACATATATTGGTATTCGGTGGAAAAAACAACACCGTTTTCCTTGGAAAGTTCTTCTGCCACGCGTTTAACATCCACAGTTCCTGCAATGTTGGTACCGCAGTGACATACAAATACGCCGATTCTTTGCATTGTTTTCTCCTTTCTTACTTAGTGTATTTACGAAATGCCGCCATAAAGAGCTGACCGGGCATTTCATCATTCAGTGCCGCAGGAATATCCTCTGCCTTCATAGCACTCTTGCCCTGTTCGCGCAGTGAAAGGGTGCGTACCGCTTCTACGAAACGGGACGGCTCCACGCCTCTCGGGCAACGCTCAAGACAAGCAAAACAAGCAAGGCAGTTTTCCAGCCCCTTGCTTTTCAGCAAAGGAGTGATGTTTCCCTCAGCCACCATAGAAACAAATTGATGGGGATGATACTCCATCTCGTCAAACGCAGGGCAAACGGCGGTGCATTTACCGCATTTCATACAAGTTCTGGCATTGATGCCGACCATATGGCTGATTGCCTCTTGCTTTAAAAGGTTTTTATTCATTATTCAGCCACCCCCAACGCTTTGGCAAGAAGTTCGGTAAAGTAAACTACCGGCAACTTTTCCTTGCTGTTTTCTTTGAGATTGTAAAGGCACAAGGGACAGGCGGTAATCATCATATCCGCGCCCATCTCTTTGGCGGAGGTCACCACCGCAGTGGCACGTTTACTTGCAAACTCCACGTTTTTCACCGCGCAATATCCACCGCAGCACTCGTTGCGCTCGGCATAGATCACGGGCGTGGCGCCAAGCGCACGGATAAAGTCCTCCATAATGGTGGGGTTTTCCGCATCGTCAAAGCCGAGTTTGCTCGAGGGACGAAGCAAAAGACAACCGTAGTAAGCGGCAATCTTCATATCCGTCAGCGGATTTTTGACCATTGCTTTGAGGTTGTCAAAACCAACGGTATCTCTGAGCAGCTCCAAAAAGTGAAGAACGCTGTTATCAAAGGGAGCCTCAGCTTTTTCGTAGGCGTTTACCTTGGCGCAAAATGCCTCGTCGTTTTTCAGATCGTAGTGGCACTGCTTTAAAACGTTGTAACAAGCCGCACATAAGGTGACAACGTTTTGTCCCTTATCTGCCGCGCTTTTGATGGCGCGCACAGCGCCCAGGCGCTGTGCCACTTCGTCGCGTACCTGCGGATATACCGCGCCGCAACATTGCCAATTTTCAATTTCTTCCAGTTCGATACCAAGTGCCGCGGCACTCAGTAAGGCATACTTTTCAAGGTCTTTTCCTTTGGCCTTGAGGGTACAGCCGGGATAATAACTGAATGTCATAACTCTTACCTCTTTGAATAAGATTAAAAAGATTAAACCATTTGTTCGGGATGGAATACCTCGTCAAATCTCTCTGCGGTCAAAAAGCCGAGAGCTACGCAAGCCTCTTTCAGAGAAATGTCCTCTTTAAATGCCTTCTTAACGGTCTTAGCGGCATTTTCATAACCAATGTAGGGGTTGAGCGCAGTAACCAGCATCAAGGAGTTGTGGAGGTTTAAGTGCATCTTTTCTTTGTTAGCCTTAATGCCGATAGCGCAGTTGTTGTTAAAGGAAATGATGGCATCGCTCAGCAGTCTTACGCTCTGCAAGAAGTTGTAGATGCAAACAGGCATAAATACGTTGAGCTCAAAGTTACCCTGAGAAGCAGCCATACCAACAGCCACGTCGTTACCCATAACCTGAACGGCTACCATGGTAACAGCCTCGCACTGAGTGGGGTTAACCTTACCGGGCATGATGGAGGAGCCGGGCTCGTTTTCGGGAATGGTGATTTCACCCAGACCCAGACGAGGACCGCTGGCAAGCCAACGAATGTCGTTTGCAATCTTCATCATATCAGCGGCAGTTGCCTTGATGGCGCCGTGAGCAAATACCAGCTCGTCTTTGCTGGTCAGTGCGTGGAACTTGTTTTCAGCAGTCACAAAGCTCTTGCCGGTAATGTCGGAAACAGCCTTGGCAACCAAAGTATCAAAGCCCTTGGGAGCGTTCAGACCCGTACCAACTGCGGTACCGCCCAAAGCCAGTTCTCTGAGAGGCTCGATGGAAAGCTTTAAGAGTTCAATATCTCTTTCAAGAGAGCTTCTCCAACCACTGATCTCTTGAGAGAAGGTGATGGGAGTAGCATCCTGCAGGTGAGTTCTACCACTCTTAACGATGCCTTCGTTTTCTTTTTCAAGACGCTTGAAGGTGTCGATCAGCAGCTGAACTGCAGGAATGAGTTTGTCCTCAAGACCGATGACAGCCGCAATGTGCATTGCAGTGGGGAAAGTGTCGTTGGAGGATTGGCTCATGTTGATATCGTCGTTGGGATGCAGAAGTTTTTTGCCTGCGATCTCGTTACCGCGGTTGGCAATAACTTCGTTGGAGTTCATATTGGACTGTGTGCCGGAACCTGTCTGCCATACAACCAAGGGGAAATGCTCGGAAAGTTTGCCCTCGATTACTTCGTCACAAGCAGCGCTGATAGCGGCAAGTTTCTCGTCGGTCATCTTTTCGCTCTTGAGCTCGTGGTTGGCAACAGCGGCTGCCTTCTTGAGAATACCAAAAGCGTGGATGATTTCCTTGGGCATGGTCTCTTGACCAACACCAATCAAAAAGTTTTCGTGGCTTCTTTGGGTCTGGGCTGCCCAATACTTGTCAGCAGGTACCTTAACCTCACCCATAGAATCGTGTTCAATGCGATACTCCATTTTTTCTGTCTCCTTTATAATAAAAATTTTTTTATTTTTTGCGAGGAATCCGAGCATCGTGCCCATACTCCCCCATAGTACAATTCCATTATACTACAACCATTTCGGAATGTAAATTGGCAAGGTGCACTTTTTTTGCCCTTTTTCCCCCTATTTCGTGACAATTTGCACAAAACGGTTGCCACCGTGGGCAATCACGACCGCCGACCTACTCCCGTACGGTCGTCGCACCCCTGCCAACCCTCACCTCTGCCCGAAAATATTTTTAAATACGCCACCTATAGTGAATAAGCTGAAAAGGATTTTGAATTCAAAAAAGCTTTTGCCGCAGGCAAAAGGTCACCGAAACGTTCAAACCGACGAAGGTGGTTTGAACATATC
>JAZROO010000059.1:0-5576 GCA_045648705.1 Eubacteriales bacterium
TTTTCTCTGTTTTCCGTCGATGCGCCCTCTACCGTACCCACGTACGCCGACGAGACCGCCTCAACGAAATGCAACTTCCTTTTTTGACACCCACCAGCGTGTCAAAGAGAGTTCTTTGACACGCTGCAAAAAGCCGACAGATTTTATCTGTCGGCTTTTTTATATTGCAAATCATCACAACGCTGTGATAAAATATAATCAACAAACAAAAATCAAAGGAGGCGGTTTAAATGGCAAAATCTAAAAAGAAAAAGTTTTTGCGCCTACTGTCAAAAAATAAAAAAGCGATTTTTGTTTGTTTTCTGATTTTTATTTTACTTTTTCTATTTTCTTATTCGAATAAACCTCCGCGTAAAAGTGAAATAATGGTACATACCGGGAATATTCAAAGTTTTGAATCACACCATAGCAGCGGAAAAGGAACTTCAAGGTGGGATTATGTAATTTTGTTGAACAACCAACAATTTCATTTAGGCCCTTTTGGAAGATCAGAAAAGGAAGATTTGGAACTCTTACAAAAACTCCAAAATGAAAAAACAAAAATTACAATTGAAGTTGCTGAAAGAAGCGTTTTGAGTAAAATTACAAGTCCTGCTTTTTCTAACATGCCTACCGTATTGGGTATGCGCTCCGAAGACCAAACATATCATCCCCTCAATCAATCGCTTAAAGAGCATCTCGAAAGACAACTGTTTATCCTTTTTTTCTTTTGTCCCCTTCCGCTCATTGCTTTGGTTTTTATTTTAAAAGAGCGTTGGGAATACGCATAACACAAAAAACAAAAGGCTTGACCGATCGGTCAAGCCTTTTAAACTGTAATTTTAAATTTAGATAAGAAACAAAAATTTGGCCGTAGCAAACATCATTTTTTATCTTTGACCGCAGCACTTTTTGTACTTTTTGCCGCTGCCGCAGGGACAGGGATCATTGGGGCCGACCTTTTTGCCGACCTTGACGGTCTTGCCTTTGGGCTCGGTGCCGTCACCGCTGGTGCCGGTCTCTTTCATAAGTTGTTCGCGTTGCAGTTCTTCCTCGGTTTTAATCACCAAAAGAAGCATACCGCGCACCGTGTCCGTCTTGATGCCGTGCACCATTTCGTCAAACATATCGGCACTTTGCAAACGGTACTCAACCACGGGATTGCGCTGACCGTAGGACAGCAGTCCGATACCGCGCTTGAGTTCCTCCAAATCGTCAATGTGTTGCATCCATTTGGCATCAACACTGCGAAGCATCACAACTCTCTCCGCCTCGCGAATCTCAGCGGGATACTCGGTTTCCTTTTGCTCATAAATCTCATAAGCTCGGGCTGCAATCAGCTCGGCAAAGTCCTCGGGATTCATGCCGCGCACCTGCTCTTTGTCGCTCGGCAAAGCCTTGCCCTGCAACAAAAAGTCACACTCTTTTTGGATGGCGGCAATATCCCACTCATCCGGATCCTCGCTCTGCAGATAGGGCGAAATCAGCGCATCAATAACGTCGGGAATCATCTTTAAAATCGACTCTTTGATGTCTTTATTGTCCAATACCTGACGGCGCTGTTTGTAAATAATCTCTCTTTGCTTGTTGACAACGTCGTCATACTCCAGCACGTGCTTACGGGAACTGAAGTTGATGCCCTCGACCTGCTTTTGCGCCCGTTCGATCATACCGGTGAACATATTGCTCTCCAACGGCACTTCCTCGGGCAACTTAAAGGTTTCCATCACCATTCGGATGCGGTCACCGCCGAAACGACGAATCAAATCATCCTCACCCGACAGATAAAACTGCGTGGTACCGGGGTCACCCTGACGACCGGCGCGGCCTCTGAGCTGATTGTCAATCCGGCGGCTTTCGTGACGCTCGGTACCGATGATATACAGTCCGCCTGCCGCCACCACCTTTTCCGCTTGGTCGCGGATATCGTTTTTAAACTGCTCAAACAGGGTTTGATAGGTTTCCCTTGCCTCTAAAATCTTTTCATCTTGGGTTTCGGCAAAACCTGTCGCCTCATTGATCAGGTCATCCTCATACCCCTTTTTGCGCATCTGCTCTTTTGCCATAAACTCGGCATTGCCGCCCAGCATAATGTCAGTTCCGCGGCCTGCCATATTGGTGGCAATGGTAACCGCCCCAAAGTGACCTGCCTGCGCGATGATTGCCGCCTCTTTGTCGTGATACTTGGCGTTCAGCACGTTGTGCTCAATGCCCCGCTTTTTAAGCATCGCGCTTAAAATTTCACTTCGTTCAATGGAAATGGTACCTACCAATACAGGTTGCCCTTTTTGGTGGCACTCGGCAATTTTGTCAATCACCGCTGTAAACTTGCCGCGCTCGGTTTTAAACACAAGATCGGCAAGGTCCTCTCTCTGCGGCGGACGGTTGGTGGGAATTTCCACAACGTCCAGTCCGTAAATACTCTCAAACTCCTGCTCCTCGGTGAGTGCCGTACCCGTCATACCCGACAACTTTTCATACATTCTGAAATAGTTTTGCAAGGTAATGGTGGCAAGGGTCTTACTCTCCTTTTCCACCTTAACGTGCTCTTTGGCTTCAATTGCCTGATGCAGTCCTTGATTGTAGCGACGACCGTACATAATACGACCTGTAAACTCGTCAACAATCAGCACCTGCCCGTCTTTCACGACGTAATCGGTATCCCTTTTCATAATCGCGTGAGCGCGCAGTGCTTGGTTAATATGATGCGAAATGGTCATATTGGCAGGGTCGGCAAGGTTTTCAATATGAAATGCCTTTTCAGCCTTTTCAACGCCTGCGGCGGTCAAGGTCACCTGTTTGCCCTTTTCCTCTATAAGATAGTCGGCTTTGCGCAATCCCTCGTGCTGTTCACGAGTCAGAAATTGACCCATCAAAATTTCGTCATATTCCTCTTTGGCAAAACGGTCGTAGTCACCCTTACTGTCGGTACGGACCATTTTAAACGGTCTGAGGGTGCGCACAAACTGATCCGCCACCTGATACATTGCGGTAGACTGAGTGCCCACACCCGAAATAATCAAAGGTGTTCTTGCCTCGTCAATCAAGATAGAGTCCACCTCGTCGACAATGGCAAAATGGTGCCCTCTTTGCACCAGATTTTCCTTTTCGACGACCATATTATCTCTCAGATAATCAAAACCAAATTCATTGTTGGTACCGTAGGTAATGTCGCAAGCGTAACTTTGCTTTTTTTCCTCAGGGCTCATCCCTGCCACCACAAGACCGACACTCAGCCCCAGAAAACGATACACTTTGCCCATCCACTCACTGTCGCGTCGGGCAAGATAATCGTTGACGGTTACAACGTGCACCCCTTTGCCCGTCAAGGCATTGAGGTAAACGGGCAGCGTTGCCACCAAGGTTTTACCCTCACCTGTTTTCATCTCGGCAATTCTGCCTTGATGGAGCACAATGCCGCCGATAATCTGCACGGGATAATGCTTCATTCCAAGCACTCTGAAAGAAGCCTCACGCACCGTTGCAAAAGCCTTAGGCAAAATATCCTCCAGATCCATATCGGGATGATTTGCAATTTTCTCTTTTAAAAGTGCGGTTTGCGATTTGAGCTCATCGTCGCTCATCGCGGCATACTCACTTTCCAATGCGAGTACCGCATCCAGCAGCGGCTTATTATGTTTTACCTCGCGCTCACTGCGCGTGCCGAACATTTTTTGAAAAATACCCATTGTTTCTCTCCTTTAGGGTCATAAATATATACAATTATAGACTATTGTACTATATTTTTTTGAATAATTCCACCATTATTTGTAAAAAAGACGAATATTTACAATTTGGCTTAAAATACTTGAAAAAAAAGGAAAAATATAATAAAATAAAAACGTATGTGAATAAAAAAATATTTATATAAGGAGAATATCACTATGGCTTACAACAAAAAGACGGTTGACGATATTTGCGTCAAAGGTCAAAAAGTACTGGTACGCTGTGATTTCAACGTACCGCTGAAAAACGGTGTTATCACCGATGAAAACAGAATTGTGGCAGCTCTGCCCACCATCAAGAAATTGATTGCTGACGGCGGTCGCGTAATCCTGTGCTCCCACATGGGTAAGCCCAAGGGTGAGCCCAAGCCCGAACTGTCTTTGGCTCCCGTAGCAAAAAGACTTTCTGAGCATCTGGGCAAAGAAGTTGTTTTTGCCGCAGACGACAATGTTGTCGGTGAAAACGCTAAAGCAGCCGTTGCCGCTATGCAGGATGGCGACGTTGTATTGCTGCAGAACACCCGTTATCGCAAAGAAGAAACCAAAAACGGTGAAGAGTTTTCCGCAGAACTTGGCTCTCTTGCCGATATTTTTGTTAACGATGCTTTCGGCACCGCTCACAGAGCTCATTGCTCCACCGTTGGTGTAGTTGCTCACGTAAAGGAAGCCGTTGCAGGTTACCTCATTGGTAAAGAACTGCAATTCCTCGGCAACGCGGTTGACAATCCTGAGCGTCCCTTCGTTACCATTCTGGGCGGCGCTAAGGTTGCAGACAAGCTCACCGTTATCGAAAACCTCTTAAACAAGGCTGACACTTTGATTGTCGGCGGCGGTATGGCATACACCTTCCAGGCAGCCAAAGGCTACGGTGTTGGTGAATCTCTCTTGGACGAAAGCAAGATTGAATACTGCAAGGATATGATGAAAAAGGCAGAAGAAAAAGGCGTAAAACTCCTTTTGCCCGTCGACTGCAAAATCACCGATCATTTCCCCGATCCCATCGATGCTGAAATCGAAACCCAAGTCGTTGACGTGGACAAGATTCCTGCTGACTTTATGGGTATGGACATTGGTCCCAAGACCGCTGAAATGTTCGCAAACGAAGTAAAGAACGCTAAAACTGTTGTATGGAACGGACCGATGGGTGTATTTGAGAACCCCACTCTTGCCAAGGGTACCATGGCAGTTGCCGCTTCTTTGGCTGAAACCGATGCTACCACCATCATCGGCGGTGGTGACAGTGCTGCTGCTGTTAACACACTGGGTTATGGTGACAAGATGAGTCACATCTCTACCGGTGGCGGCGCTTCTCTTGAGTTCCTCGAGGGTAAAGAACTGCCCGGCATCGCTGCTCTGAACGATAAATAAATAATCGAAAGGAAGCGCAAACGCGCTTCCTTTCACCACGAATAAGAAAGGAATTTATGAAAATGAGAAAGTATGTTATTGCAGGCAACTGGAAAATGAACAACACTCCCGCACAAGCCAAAGCATTGATCGAAGAAATGAAGCCCTTGGTGAAGGACGCTACTTGTGAAGTCGTAATCTGCGCTCCCTTTGTAGACATCGCTGCAGCTATCGAAGCAGCTAAGGGCTCAAACATCAAAATCGGTGCTGAAAACGTTCACTTCAAAGCTTCCGGTGCTTTCACAGGTGAAATCTCCGCTGATATGCTCAAGGAAACAGGCGTTGAATATGTAGTAGTAGGTCACAGCGAAAGAAGACAGTATTTCGGTGAAACAGACCAGACTGTAAACCTCCGCTCTCTTGCTGCTATCAAGGCAGGTCTCAAGCCCATCATCTGCGTAGGTGAAACTCTCGAGCAGAGAGAGCTCGGCTACACAGAAACCCTCCTCAAGTATCAGACAAAGA
>JAZROO010000060.1:0-90777 GCA_045648705.1 Eubacteriales bacterium
GTTTCAAGATAATCAAGTGCACGGGATATAGTTGCCTTATCTTCCTCACAGCGCTCACAAAGGTCTGTCGCCGTAAGATTTTTCGCCGAATATAAATAGTAAAGGCACGAAATATGGGAACTTCTTAAATTATATTCCGCCATTTCCTGATTCTTAATCTTGCGAATATTACGACTAATTCGGTTAATTAAAACCGTAAAGGTTTCAAACCTTTCTTGCATTATGTCACCTCCAAGCACTTGTTGAAATATCAACAGGTTTTAGTGTAACACGAATTTGTTGAAATGTCAACTATCTAGAATCAGCAACAACTTAATATATTATAATAAAATAATAAATATTTTTCTTGACAATATTTTATTTTGTGGTATCATTATTAAGTATCCTTGTCCCATTATAAAGTGGGACCTAATGTCCAAAAGGAGGTGTAATTATGGCTGAACTGCGTAAGTATGAAACAGTTTTCATTGCCAGACCTAACTTGACCGAGGAGGATTTTACCGCACTGCTCGAAAAAATCAAGAAATTGATCGAGAATAACGGCAAAATTGAATCCGTCGAGGATTGGGGCAATAAAAGACTGGCGTATCCCATTGAGTTCATCAACGAAGGCCACTATGTTTTGATTAACTTCGAAGCACCGGTTGACTTCCCCGCTGAACTTGAGCGTGTTTATAACATTACGGATACCATTATGCGCTCCCTGACCGTAAGCAAAGTAGAAAAGTAAGGATGGTACGAAAATGATCAATAAAGCAATCTTAATCGGAAGACTTACTACACAACCTGAGCTTAAAAAGACTCAGTCCGGTGTTTCTATCTGCAGCTTCTCAATTGCTGTTCAAAGAAACTACAAAGGAACCGATGGTAACTACCCCACCGATTTCATTAACATTGTTACTTGGAGAAACACCGCTGAATTCGTATGCAAATTCTTTACAAAAGGACAACTGATTGGTATTGTCGGTTCTATTCAGTCCAGAAGTTATGAGGACAAGAACGGCAACAAGCGCACAGCTATTGAAGTTGTGGCCGAAGAAGCCCAATTTGTTGAATCCAAACGGGAGTCAACGTATGCAGAACCGCAAGAATTCAAAGTGCCCCCGATTGCCGGCGGCAACGACGTTGAATTCGAAGAAGTTGAAGACGATGACCTCCCCTTCTAATTTTTAATGGAGGTAAACTTTCATGGAGAAAGAAAGAAACTTTAGAGCTAGAAAGCCCAGAAGAAAAGTTTGTTCTTTTTGCGTTGACAAAGTTGAGGCAATTGACTATAAGGATGTTGCTACTTTGAAGAAGTATGTTTCCGAAAGAGGAAAGATTCTTCCCAGACGCGTTACCGGCACTTGCGCAAAGCATCAAAGAGAACTGACCGAGGCAATTAAGAGAGCCCGTCAGATTGCGCTTCTGCCCTACACAAACGATTAATAGCAAAAACCGATGTGCATATGCACATCGGTTTTTTATTTTATTCATCACCTTCTGAAAAGCAAGAGCGTAATTTGATAAGCGCTTTTTTCTCAATACGTGAAACATAACTGCGAGAAATACCAAGTAGTTTCGCAACCTCATTTTGTGTATGAGGTTTTGTATCAAAAAGCCCATAACGTAAGGAAATGATCATCTTTTCACGAGGTTCCAGCGTCTCAAGATAATGATATATTTTTCTTGTTTTATTTTTTAGTTCAATTTTATCCAGCAAGTCATCATTGTCACTCATAATATCTTCAAAGGTAAATGAATTGCCATCTTTGTCGGTTTCAAGAGGATCATTCAAAAAAACTTCACCGGCCAGTTTCTTTTGACTTCTGAAATACATAAGAACCTCATTTTCAATACATTTGGCACAATATGTAGAAAGTCTGGTCTTCTTATTATCCTTGTATGAGTTCACACCTTTAATTAACCCAATTGTGCCAATTGAAATTAAATCCTCTTGATCCGTCGCCGTACTATAATATTTTTTCATAATATGAACAACAAGTCTCAAATTGCGTTCTATTAGAACATCTCTGGCATTTTCATCCCCTTTTCTATACTGTTCCAAATAATATTTTTCTTCTGCCTCCGTTAAAGGCTTCGGAAAAGATGAGCCGCCTGAAATATACAACATTAAAAACATAAAATTTTCAAAGAACGGCTGCAACAACTCAAACATAAAATCACCCAAAATAATAAATCACAGAAACTTTTGTTTCTGTGATTTATTTATATGATTTATATGGTTTGGGCTATGTCTTTATTTAAAGACTCGATATTTGGCACGTAAAACCGCACCGGTAGCATTTGTTAAATCTGCAATCTTTTCATAAAACTCATGTTCACAAAGAGGTGCAAGTATTGCAACAAAATCTTTTTCGGCAGCTACCATCTTCTGAATAGCAAATTTATCCTTGATTGCTTTTGTAAATTCAGCCGGGTCATCGCAAGAAAATCTGACATAAAAAGAACTGTGCTCCATTTTGAAGTCAACAACCATATTATCTTGCTTTTTATCCCAGAACAAATATTTTCTGGCAACTTTATGCTTGCAACAATCGATTACGTCTGCCACAACTGCACTGGCGGTCGGCAATTTGCCGGCGCCACGACCATAAAACATTGTTTCTCCCACTGCGTCTCCTTCTACTACGATTTCGTTAAAGACACCTTGGACCGCCGATAAATTCGCATCATTATCAAGCAAAAAGGGCGCCACAATAATATAAACCTTGTTATCACCCTTGCGAGAAACCAAGCCCAACAATTTAATGGTATAACCTGCATCATTTGCATATTTCACGTCAATCAAATCAAGATTGCGAATGCCCTCGGTTTGCACTGAATTGGGATCAATGTGATAACCGTATGCCAACGACCCCAGAATTGCAATTTTACGACACGCATCTATTCCATCGATATCTGCTGCAGGATTAGCTTCTGCATATCCGTGTTCTTGCGCCTTTTTCAAAGCAACAGAAAACTCATCGCCATCCGCGATCATTTTTGACAAAATATAGTTCGTGGTACCATTTAAAATACCATAAACGCGGTTGATTTGGTTGGCTGCCAAACATTGAGAAAGCGGACGGATAATCGGAATACCACCACCAACCGACGCCTCAAACATGAAATTGACATTTTTGTCTTTGGCAAGTTGCAACAGTTCATGACCATACGTCGCAACTAATTCTTTATTCGAGGTAACTACGCTCTTACCGGCCTCCAAAGAACGTTTCACAAAAGAATATGCAGGATTTAAACCACCAATTACTTCAACGACGGTTTCAATTTCTTTATCATGAAGCACCTGCTCAAAATCGTTGATCAACATTTTTTCAAAAGGATCACCCGGAAATTCGCGAATATCAACTATATACTTAACCTCAATTTTTTCTTTTGCATTTTTTGCAATTGATTCAGCATTTTTGAACATCAATTCAACAACGCCGCTACCAACAACTCCATAACCTAAAACAGCAATTTTCATCATTTTACTCCTTAGCTACAACATCTGCTCTTAAAACGCCATCAATTTGTGATATGTAAGTTAACATTTCTTGCAAACCCACACTCATAGACTCGGTTGTGATCGAAATCGAAACCGGTGCAACACCATCAATCGGTATATTTTGATTGATCGTCAAAATACTTGCGCCAACGCCCGAAAGATGTTGCAATATTTTAGATAAAACGCCCACAACATCTAATAACAACATATTAACCGTTACAATTTTTTGCGCATTTTTTTCAGTAAATATCGAAATATGGTCTTTATATTTATAATAAACCGCCCTCGATATGCCAATCTGTTTGGTTGCGTCGTTGACAGTTTTGCATTTTCCACTTTGCAATAACTTTTTTGTCGCTACAACCTTTTCAAATATTTTTGGCAAAACATTCTTATCAATTATATAGTATCGATCATCCATAGTGTTTCCCCATTGCAGTCATTTGTTTTTCGTATACGGACAATTATAACATTGTTGCCATAAAAAAGCAATAGATTTTATAAAATATATTGCATAACTAATTATCTGTGTTAAAATATAAGAATAAAGGAGGTTTCGTATGTTAACTGATAAAGATAAGAAGAAACTTAGTTTCATCATTAAATTGATCTATTTAATTGCCATTATTGGATTAATTTACTTCTTTTTAAAATATGCGTTCACTTGGACACTGCCATTTATAATTGCATTTGCAATAAGCATTATAGCTGATCCAATTATTAAAATCTTTACGCAAAAGCTTCATTGGAACCGCTCAGCCGCATCTACACTGATAGTTGCCCTGATGTTGATTGCAACAGCATTTTTACTCGGCCTATTATCGACCACATTGTTTACCGAGGTCAAAGGAGTCATCAGCAACATTGATTTATATCTCGACAAAACAGTAGCATACATCCAAGAATTGCCCAACAAATATGGTCATTTATTTAATGGTAAGTTGTCAGGTGTAATCAACGAATGTATTAATTTTGCGAAAAATTACGACTATAGTAACCTGTTATCCGGTTCACTCGGAAGCGGTGCAATAAAATACGCAGGATCCCTGATTTCATCACTCCCCTCTGCCCTTGTGTTTTTCATTGTAACAATTGTGGCAACATTTTTCATGTCCGCCTCTTTCCCGCAAATCAAAGGATTTATTTTACGTCAATTCAACGACAGCACCAGAGAATTAATTTTAGATGTTAAATATTATTTTATCAACACAGTTGTCAAATATTTAAAATCTTATTTTATTCTTTGGATGATTACATTTGCTGAATTATCCGTTGCTTTTTTAATTTTTGGATTCAAACCGCCTGTCACATTGGCATTTGTAATTTCTTTGGTAGATATTCTGCCGATTTTTGGCGTTGGAACCATCTTGATTCCTTGGTTTGTTATCGAATTAATTTTAGGCAACCCGATCACCGCACTCATTATTATTGGAATTTATCTTGTAATCACAATCGTAAGACAAACATTAGAACCTAAAATCATTGGTGACCACGTCGGTTTGCTGCCAATCGTAACCCTTTTCTGTATTTATATCGGTTTGCAGTTATTTGGTGTTCTGGGTATGTTTATGCTCCCCATTACTGTTACAATCATCAAAAATTTACAGGATAATCAAAAAATTAAAATTTGGAAAGAATAATTATATGAAAAGATTGAGTTTAGCACAACCGCTAAGCTCAATCTTTTTATTAGATAAAAAATGCACCTTAAAGCCATAACTTTAAGGTGCATTAATTTATATAATGTTTAATTTAGTTTACCAAAGTAGTTTCGGTTTCTTTATCAAACAGGTGGATCTTTTCCAGATCCAGAGTAACAACAATCTTGTCGTCAGCTTTTGCAGTAGTGGTGGGAGCAACACGAGCAGTGAATTTAGAACCTGCAACATCCAAATACAGATATGTTTCAGCACCCATCAGCTCAGCAACTTCAACGTCAGCATTGATAACGGATTCAGACATTTCTTCAAGGTATCTCTTTTCATCATGAACATGCTCAGGACGAATACCCAAAACAACAGTCTTACCAACATGCTCTTTTACTGCATCATTGATTTTGTTTTCAGGCAATTTCAAGCTGTTGCCTGCAAACTCAATATAAAGTTCACCTGCTTTGTCAACCAATTCAACATCAACAAAGTTCATCTGAGGAGAACCGATGAATCCGGCAACAAACATGTTGCAGGGATACAGATACAGGTTCTGAGGAGTATCAACCTGTTGAATGAAGCCGTCTTTCATAACAACGATACGTGTAGCCATTGTCATAGCTTCAGTCTGGTCATGGGTAACATAAATGAAAGTGGTTGCCAAATTATGATGGATCTTGGACAACTCTGTTCTCATCTGTGCTCTCAACTTAGCGTCCAAGTTGGACAACGGTTCGTCAAGCAAGAATACCTTGGGCTCACGAACGATAGCACGTCCAAGCGCAACACGCTGACGCTGACCACCGGACATAGCCTTGGGCTTTCTGTCAAGCAAATGAGTCAGATCCAAAATCTTAGCAGCTTCTTCTACACGACGCTTGATTTCATCCTTAGGAGTTTTTCTAAGTTTCAAACCAAATGCCATATTGTCAAAAACGGTCATATGAGGATACAGAGCATAGTTCTGGAATACCATTGCGATGTCTCTGTCCTTAGGAGCAACGTCGTTGACCAACTTATCACCGATGTAAAGTTCACCTTCTGTGATTTCTTCCAAACCGGCAATCATTCTCAGTGTGGTGGATTTACCGCAACCGGAAGGACCAACCAAAACCAAAAACTCTTTGTCCTCAATTTCAAGATTGAAATTGGATACGGCGATAACACCGCCTTGATATCTCTTATAGATATTCTTCAATAATACGCTTGCCATATGGCATTGTACCTCCTCTAAAGATTGTACTTGATTATATATAATATAACACAATTATTTTCAAAATGCAATTTAATTTTTATACAAAAAAGCAGATATTTTTTTGGTAATATTGCACAGAAATAGCAACGATTTTAAAATCAGACGCGATTTTTGTTCATTTTTACTCACGCATCGTTAGTGATATTCGTTTTGTTTTGGCATCAACAGAAAGAATCTTAACGCTCACAACATCACCGATATGAACAACATCTAACGGATGTTTAACAAATTTATTGCTAAGTTGCGAAATATGAACCAGCCCATCTTGATGTACACCAATATCAACAAACGCGCCAAAATCCGTGATGTTTCTAACTGTGCCTTGAAAGACCATTCCTTCTTTTATATCATTTATATCTAAAACATCGCTTCGAAGCAAGGGTTTGGAAAGATCATCTCGAGGATCTCTTGCAGGTTTTGCAAGTTCCGCAAGAATGTCTTGCAGGGTCAAAAGCCCTACCCCTATTTTATCAGCAAGTTGCTGACCCGATTTTTCAAAAAGTTTTTGAATAGAGGCCACCGCCGACGTTCCAACATCGCTTAAATTCAGACCGCACTCAGCCAAAACAAGTTCAGCCGCCCCGTAGCTTTCGGGATGCACCGACGAATTATCAAGCGGATTGTTAGACTCCTTGATTCTCAAAAATCCCGCGCACTGTTCAAAAGCCTTGGCACCCAATTTAGGCACCTTTAGCAACATTTTTCTGGAAGTAAACAAGCCATTTTCTTCACGGTATTTCACAATGTTTTGCGCTATTGTAGAAGAAATACCTGCAATTCGTTTCAAAAGCGGAACAGAAGCGGTGTTCAAATCTGCACCAACATTATTAACGCACTCTTCTACTACACCATCCAAAACCTCACCAAGCCTCTTTTGTCTCATATCATGTTGATATTGCCCAACACCGATTGACTTAGGATCGATTTTCACCAACTCCGGAAGAGGATCTTGCAAACGTCTTGCTATAGAAACTGCGCTTCTGAGCGAAACGTCGTATTCCGGAAATTCCTCCGCAGCAAGTGACGACGCCGAATAAACCGACGCACCCGCCTCACTCACCATAATATATCCAACGCCTTTGAGATCAGAAATCATATCTGAAACAAAGATTTCGCTTTCTTTCGAAGCAGTTCCGTTACCAACAGCAATTGCCGTTACATTGTACTTTTTAATCCAATTGCGCAGCAATGCTGACGCGCCCTCTTTATCATTTTTGGGCGGAGTGGGATAAACCACACCCACGTCTAAAACCTTGCCACTTTCATCAATTACGCATACTTTGCATCCCGTACGATATCCCGGATCAAAGCCGATAATACAGCTCCCCTTCAGCGGCGGTTGCAATAACAGTTGTTTCAAATTTTGACGAAAAATCACCAACGCTTGCTCTTCAGCATTATCTCGCAACTCTGTTCTGATCTCACGTTCAATAGCCGGAAACAGCAATCGCTTGTAACTATCGGAAATACAGGCCAAAATTTCCTTTTGAAAACTACCTTTAGGATTACCGATTTTACCATATAAATACTGTTCTGCCAGATTCTCGGGCAGTTTCATAGATACCTTAAGGCACTTTTCTTTTTCACCGCGGTTAATTGCCAAAACTTGATGCGATTTAAGCTTTGAGATAACGGAAGAAAATTCATAGTACTGACGATAAACACTATCTTCTTCTACGGCTCGCTCACTACTCAACAATGCGTTTTGCCAAGCCAATCGGCGAAGATCTTTTCGGTATTCAGCGTTTTCCGCTATGTCCTCTGCCAAAATAAAAAGAGCACCTTCAATAGCCGCTTCTATACTTAAAACATTATCACTAATATATTCAGCGGCAATATCATTCAAAGGACGAGCATCCTGTTGTTTTAAAATAATCTCAGCAAGAGGTTCAAGCCCGTTTTCTCTGGCAACACTTGCCTTGGTTTTTCGCTTGGGACGATACGGCAAATAAATATCATCTACTTCTGTCAAAGTCGAAGCTTTATCCAAAGCAACCGCAAGACCTTCATCCCACTTCCCCTGCTCACTTATCAATCGTTTAACTTCCGCTTTTCTCTCGTTCAATGAGCGAAAATATAACAATTTCTCTTGCAACAAGCGCAAAGACTGATCATCCATAGCACCCGTTTTTTCTTTACGATAACGAGCAATAAACGGTATTGTGCAACCTTCATCAATAAGGGCTACAGCAGCCTCAATTCTTCCCGGTGCAATATTTAATTCTTTTGATAAATACTGAATCTCATTCATCACTTTTTCCACCCTTTAAAAGTTTTAACTCATCATCTGTGATATATCGTGCATCCCCGTATTCAAGTCTCGGGTCAAGCGGCAAATCACCCATACAACAGCGATGCAATTTCACAACTTCATTTTCTATCGCAGCAAACATGCGCTTAATTTGATGAAATTTTCCTTCTGTTATTTTAACCTTTGCCAGTCGCAAATCAAGTATCTCAAGCTCTGCCGGCTTGCAAGTAAAATCAGAAAGTTCTATTCCCCCAGCAAATCTATCAATCGCGCTTGGGTCAATATCGTCCCGTAATTCTACAATATAGGTTTTTTGCACATGCTTTTTAGGAGAAAGAATATTGTGAGCAAAATCACCATCATTTGTAATAAGTAAAAATCCTGTGGTATTCTTATCCAAACGGCCGGCAACAAACAAATCTCTCTGCCGCATGTCTGGCGGCAGCAAATCGAGCGCCGTTTTGGCATGCCGATCTTGTGTTGCCGAAAGAACACCCTCAGGTTTATTCATCATTATATAAACATATTTTTGATATTTTCCCAAAACGCCAAAGCGTTTGATCTGATCCGTTGTCGAAAAGTGTTCGGAACATTTTCGTACAACCATTCCATTAACCGAGATATTACCCGCCAAAATGTCGCTTTTCGCTTGCTTTCTGGTCACTTTAAAAAGATCACACACAAGTTTGTCCAGTCGAAACTGCTCCATAATCTCTCCTTTAAATATGATGATATTAAATTATAACAGAATACAATTATTATGTCAAAGAATAAACACCGCAAAAATGCGGTGTTTTTCATTAATAACCAAAAGTTTCGGTCAAAGAATCGTCATTTTCTATCCAATCCGATACCAAAATCTTTCTATATTCTGTTTTAGTGTCACGAATGTAAACAGCGGTTATTCCTGCATTAATGATCATACGCTTACACATAGCGCAGGAATTGGCATCTTTGATATAGCAGCCATCATCTGCGTTTTTACCTACTAAAAACATTTCTGCACCCAAAGTATCATTTCTGGAAGCCGCAATAATGCAATTTTGTTCTGCATGGATAGAGCGACACAATTCATACCGTTCACCCCTGGGAACGTTTAATTTTTCACGCATGCAAAAGCCAAGATCGTTGCAGTTCTTTCTTCCTCTCGGGGCACCGTTATATCCTGTTGAAATAATTTGATCATTCTTCACAACTATTGCGCCGAAATTACGACGAATGCATGTGCTTCGTTCGATTACGGTTTCGGCAATATCAAGATAATAATTGATTTTATCAATACGCATTTTTTAACCTCTTACAAAAGCGGATGCCCAATGGACATCCGCTTTTAATTTTATAGTTTATTACACAAATTTAAGTACACTCTCAGGAGCATCATCAGCACTGGCAGAAACCATCACAGTAACATTTGTCTTAGATGTTTCTGTAAATTTCTCCAGGTTCTCAAGCAATTTGCCCAGAGCCTCTAAATCCTCGCCAACGATCTTCAAAATAGAATCAACATAAACAGATGTAATATCGTAGTTGCCTGCGAACAAGCCGAGAATAAAGCCTTCCAATGCGGCAATACCGTCAATTTTGTAGCTCTTAATATCAATCAATCTGGCCTTGGATGAAATATCAAGTTTCAATTTGTCACCGTATTCGATGCAAACAACGTTTCCGGCAGATTCTTTGGTTTCTTGATTTACCATTTCAATCAAAGCCTTGGTTTTTCCAGTTCCTTTTTTTCCAATAATAACTTTAATCATGAGATTACCTCCTAGATTTATTTATTTAAACCGGCAATTTTTTGTTTAATTGCTTCGGTTTCCTGCTCATATCCGGGTTTGCCAAGTAAGGCAAACATATTTTTCTTGTAAGCTTCGACGCCCGGTTGATCAAACGGGTTAACACCCAACAAATAACCGGAAATTGCACACGCTTTTTCGAAGAAGTAAACAAGATATCCAAAATGATATGCATCATATGCATCAAATTCCAACACAACGTTTGGTACGCCACCATCCGTATGTGCCAAAACTGTTCCTAAAAATGCATTATCGTTTACATACTGTACCGTTTTGCCGCTCAAGAAATTCAAACCATCAAGATTTCCTTCAACCTCACCGATGATGATCTCTTTTTCAACATTCGTAGCCTTCATAACGGTTTCAAAAATATTGCGGCTGCCGCTTTGAATAAATTGACCCAAAGAATGAAGATCAGTTGAAAACGTTGCGCCGGCAGGAAAGATTCCCTTATTGTCCTTTCCTTCACTTTCACCATACAGTTGCTTAAACCACTCGATAAAGTAAGTGGCACGAGGTTCATAAGTAACCAGCATTTCAATTCCTTTTCCTTTACGGAACAAGATATTACGATCAACCACGTACTTATAGCACTCATTGTCAGAGGACAGGAAATCAAGTCTGGCGTCCGCAGCACCCTGCATTATAGCATCCAAATCGATACCTGCTGCTGCTATGGGCAATAAACCAACTGCTGTTAAAACTGAAAATCTACCGCCAACATCGTCCGGTACAACAAAACTCTCATACCCTTCGTCCGTTGCCAATTGCTTCAAAGTACCACGAGCTTTATCGGTCGTAACATAAATTCTTTCCTTTGCCCCGTCTTTTCCGTATTTCTTTTCTAACATTTCCTTGAAAATGCGAAAAGCAATAGCGGGCTCAGTTGTCGTTCCGGACTTGGAGATAACGTTTACACTAAAATCACTATTCTCGCAAATCTCTATTATTTCACTTAAATAATCAGAAGAAATATTATTTCCTGCAAAATAAATATCAGGTGTTTCTTTCTTCTTAGAATTATACAATGGCGAATTAATAAATTCAATTGCCGCTCTCGCTCCAAGATAGGAACCGCCAATACCGATAACAACCAAAACCGAAGACTGTTTTGAAATTTTATTCGCCGCCGCCTTTATACGAGTATACTCTTCTTTATCATAATTCAGCGGAAGGTCAACCCAGCCCAAGAAGTCATTACCTGCACCTTTTTTTGAATGCAACAGGTCGTGAGCAACATCGATGTAAGGAAGCAAATATTCACGTTCATGACTTTCGATAAATGACTGTAAATATTGCTCATTAACTCTAACTGACATCTAAAAACCTCCTTGTTTTATTTATCATAACATTTTTTGTTGCTATATTCAAGTCTAAACTGTTAAAAAAACATGGATTATCTGCAAAAAAACATCCCAATACGTCGCTTTTTCTACTTTTTCAGACAAAACGATTGGATAATTCTCTAAAATCTCCTCTCCTGCCACCAAATTAACCTCACCTACCTGCGTCCCTTTGTCAGCAGGCGCAGTGATTGCCTCCTCCATTTTAATTTCGATATTAATTTTAGAAGACGTGCCTTTTTCTAAAAGTAAATTTATATCTTTTATGCCCGTAACAGGTGCAGACTCATTTTTTGAGCCAATGGATTTTATTGTTGAGGGTATGGTAATTTGTTTACTATAAATTTCATATCCCGCAAACCCAAAATTTAGCAATTTTTTTGCATCTTCAAACCGCTTTGGTGATGTGGGTGATGCCAGTACAACCGCAATTAACTCCATACCGTTCCGCATTGCAGAAGCGGACATACAATACAATGCCTTAGATGTCGAACCGGTTTTCAATCCGGTGCACCCTTCATAAAATCGCACCAATTTATTTGTGTTTGACAATCCAAATGAGCCATCGCGTAACGTATCCATCCAGATAGTTGTATAGTTCCGAATCAGATCATGCTTTAAAAGTTCGGTAGACATAATAGCTATATCACGTGCGCTTGAATAATGACCGTCAGCATCCAATCCGGTGCAATTCACAAAGTTTGTATGTTTCATTCCTAGTTCATCAGCACGCTTATTCATCAGCGTTACGAAAGCGGTATCACTCCCTGCTATATGCTCCCCCATTGCAACAGCCGCATCATTTGCCGAGGAAACCGTAATTGCTTTAAGCATATCATTAACGGATAAAGTTTCCCCCTCTTTCAAATAGACTTGTGATCCGCCCATTGATACAGCATGTTCCGAACAGGTCACCATCGTTTCAAGTGTAATTTTGCCTTCTTTTAGCGCTTCCATAATTAAAAGTAATGTCATGATTTTCGTTACAGAAGCTATGGGGCGCTCCACATCCGCCTCTTTTTCATAAAGAATTTTTTGCGTCGATCTCTCAATCAAAATAGCAGACGGACAATCCAGATCAATCACCGGCTTTTCCTCCGCATAACATAACGGCAGACATAAATTAAAAAATAAAACTATTGCTAATAAGACACTCACTACTTTTTTCATATTTTTCACCTCAAAAAAATGATATGAAAAAAGCAAAAGAAAAATGCAGGCAATCATAACGACTGCCTGCATCGGTATTATTTTTTAAGGGATATGGCTTTTTGTGCAGATGCAACGATATTATCCGCATTCAAGCCAAAGGCATCCAATACCTTAAGTGCCGGACCGGATTTACCAAACACATCCTGCACGCCGTGACGAACCACAGCGCAAGGTGCTTCGTCTGCAATTGCTTCGCAAACTGCACTTCCAAGACCACCGATAACGCTATGCTCCTCTGTTGTAACAATAGCGCCGGTCTTTTTTGAATATTCAACCAACAAATCCTTGTCAATAGGCTTAATGGTAGGCATATTGATTACAGCCGCAGAAACGCCTTTTTCAGCAAGGATTTCACGAGCTTTCAATGCCTCTCCAACCATCAGACCGGTTGCCACAATAGTAACATCGCTACCATCATGCAAAACAACACCTTTTCCGATTTCAAATTTATAATCATCACCAAAAATGGTATCAACTGCCATACGACCAAAGCGAAGATAAACAGGACCGTCATGTTGAATAGCTGCCTCAACAGCGGCACGAGTTTCTACAGGGTCAGCCGGATTGATGATAACTATGCCGGGAATTGTGCGCATCAAAGCAATATCTTCATTACATTGATGTGTTGCACCGTCTTCACCAACGGACAAACCGGCATGAGTAGCACCGATTTTAACATTTAAGTGAGGATAACCGATTGAATTTCTGACCTGTTCAAACGCACGACCTGCAGCGAACATCGCAAAAGAACTCGCAAATACGGTTTTACCTGCCGCAGCCATACCGGCAGCAACACCCATCATATTTCCCTCGGCGATACCGCAATCAAAAAAGCGTTCGGGATATGCATCTTTTAAAACGCCGGTTTTGGTTGCCGCCGCCAAATCCGCATCAAATACATAGAGATCATATTTTTGTGCCAACTCTGCAAGCGCCTTGCCGTAAGCATCTCTGGTTGCCATTTTATTACTCATAATTTACCTCCTATGCTTCTTGGGCGGCAAGTTCCGCCATTGCAATATTGTACTGTTCTTCGGCAGGAGCCTTACCGTGCCAACCTACCTGATTTTCCATAAAGGAAACGCCCTTACCTTTGATGGTATTAAAAATAATAGCAACAGGCTTATCAGCAATCGTCTTTGCTTCTTCAAAAGCAGACTCAATTGCATCAAAATCATGTCCATCAGCCACGATTACGTGGAAGCCAAATGATTCAAACTTTGAATCAATAGGATGAGGAGACATAACCTCTTTAACAGGTCCGTCAATTTGCAAACCGTTTGAGTCAACAATTACGCAAAGATTGCCAAGTTTATAGTGCGCAGCAAACATAGCCGCTTCCCAAACTTGACCTTCTTCAATTTCACCGTCACCAAGTACCGTATATACTCGATAATCCTTATTATCAATTTTTCCGGCAAGTGCCATACCGACCGCAGCAGATATACCTTGACCCAAAGAGCCACTAGACATATCAACACCGGGGATTTTCTTCATATCAGGATGACCCTGCAACATAGAACCGAGTTGACGGAAGTTCTTTAATTCCGCAGCATCAAAATAACCCTTTTGAGCAAGACAAGAATAAAGCGCCGGACATGTATGACCCTTGGAAAGCACAAAGCGATCACGATCACACCACTGCGGATTTTTAGGATCAATATTCAATTCATTAAAATACAAATATGCCATTACATCCGCAATAGACAAAGAGCCGCCGGGATGACCGGATTGAGCACTAAAAACTTGGGTTACAACGTCTTTACGAATCGTAAGAGCATGTTGTTGCAATTTACTTTTAAGTTGAGTATCCATTTACTTCCTCCAAAATTATTTTTTACATAACTATTCTAATTTGTTCTTAACACTTTGTCAAGTAATAAAAATATTGATTATTTGATATTTGTTTGTTATACTTTTATACAAAGGAGTGAAAAAAATGAGATATTTAGACGAATTGAAAAAATATGATCCGGAAATCTTTGATGCTTGCAGTAAAGAATTAAAGCGTCAGCAAGAAAACATTGAATTAATTGCTTCAGAAAACATCGTTTCACCTGCCGTACTATATGCAGCAGGCTCAATTCTTACCAACAAATATGCTGAAGGATATCCCGGCAAACGCTATTACGGTGGTTGTCAATGCGTTGATATCGCCGAGGAAATTGCGCGTAAAAGAGCGTGTGAACTTTTTGGTGCCGATCACGCCAACGTACAACCTCACAGCGGTGCAAGCGCCAACCTCGCAGTATTCTTTGCACTTCTTCAACCCGGTGATACCGTTATGGGTATGAATCTTTCCCAAGGCGGTCACCTTTCCCACGGCTCACCCGTTAATATTTCAGGAAAATATTTTAATATCGTTCCTTATGGTGTTGATAAAGAAACACAGTACATTGATTATGACGAAGTGCGCCGAATCGCACTTGAATGCAAACCCAAAATGATTATCGCAGGTGCCAGTGCTTATCCTCGCGTTATCGATTTTGAAAAATTCAGCGCAATTGCCAAAGAAGTCGGCGCTTATCTTATGGTTGATATGGCACATATTGCAGGTCTTGTTGCTGCAGGTGTGCATCCCAACCCCGTCCCCTACGCTGGCGTAGTAACAACAACTACTCACAAAACCTTGCGCGGTCCCAGAGGCGGCTTGATTTTGTGCAAAGAAGAACTCGCAAAGCAGATCGACAAAGCCATTTTCCCCGGTGTACAAGGCGGTCCTTTAATGCATATTATTGCCGCAAAAGCCGTGGCTTTTGGCGAAGCATTAAAAGATGACTTTAAAGCATATCAAAAGAACATTGTTTCCAATGCCGCCATTTTGGCAGAGGAGTTGCAACGCCGCGGCATTGATTTGGTTTCCGGCGGAACAGATAATCATTTGATGCTGCTTAACCTAAGAAGCTGTGATATCACAGGCAAAGAACTGGAGCACCGCTTGGACGAAGTTCATATTACAGCAAACAAAAACACTATTCCTGATGACCCGCAAAGTCCCTTTGTCACCAGCGGTTTACGTATTGGCACACCTGCTGTTACCTCCAGAGGTTTCGGCAAAGACGAGATGGTAACGATTGCAGAGTTGATTTATCAAACCATTCACAATTTCTCCGACAAGAAAGATTATATCACCGCCTGCGTTGCCGATATGTGCAAAAAATTCCCAATCTATCAAGACTAATATCCCATTAAGGATGTGAAAAAACATGCGTCCATTACCTGACATTTTGCGCCCTGACAGCCTTGAAAATGTAGTGGGTCAACCGCATTTATTGGGCGAAGGAGCTCTCCTTCGTAATATAATAAACTCGGGAAAAATCCCAAATATGATTTTCTACGGGCCAAGTGGCTGCGGCAAAACAACGATTGCTAAAATCATTTCCAAAAACAGTAATCAAAAACTATATCAACTAAACGCCACCACTGCATCACTCTCGGATATTAAAGATATTATTCGAGATATCAACCCCTTCACAAGTCCCAATGGCATTCTTTTGTATTTGGATGAAATTCAATATTTCAATAAACGGCAGCAGCAAAGTTTGCTTGAATTTATTGAAAATGGCTCCATTACGTTAATTGCATCCACTACAGAAAATCCATACTTCTATATTTATAACGCCATTCTCAGTCGATGCACGGTTTTTGAATTCAAGCCTGTTTCACCCGAAGAAATCAAACCGTTCATTGAACGCGGCATCAAATATATGGAAAACGAACTTGGGTTTGAAATTTCAATTGATGAAGATGTGCTTGGGCACATATGCTCTGCTTGCGGTGGTGATGTCAGAAAGGCAGCCAACAGTTTGGAGGTACTATGTCGCGGTTTGAGTGCCGAGCAAAACATTATTACCTCAGAACTTGCTGCACAGGCAACGCAAAAAAGTGCCCTGCGTTATGACAGAGATGGAGATAGTCACTATGACATTTTATCTGCATTTCAAAAATCAATCAGAGGATCCGACGAAAACGCCGCTCTACATTACCTTGCCCGATTGATTGAAGCAAAAGATTTGCCATCAATTTGTCGCAGATTGCTTGTAATTGCAAGTGAGGACATTGGACTTGCATATCCAAGTGCCATCAGCATCACCAAAGCTTGTGTTGATTCGGCAATGATGCTTGGATTTCCTGAAGCGCGTATTCCGTTGGCACAGGCAGTCATTCTTCTTTCCACCGCGCCCAAATCAAATTCTGCCATATGCGCCATCGATGACGCCCTTTCCGACGTTCGCCAAGGGAAAGCATACTCTATCCCCTCTTCCTTGCAAGACACCCATTATTACGGTGCCGCTGAACTTGAACGCGGCGAAGGATATAAATATTCACACAATTATCCAAACCACTATGTAAGTCAACAATTTTTGCCTGATGAACTCAAAGACAGAGTTTACTATCATTTCGGTAACAACAAAACCGAAAGCGCAAGTAAAGTGTATTGGCAAAAAGTCAAAGGTAAAACTGATGAATAAAAAAGAAAAAATTCATTTTATAATCGATCAACTCAATCAGCGATATCCCCAAGCACATTGTTGTTTGAATTACACTAAACCATATGAATTACTGATTGCAACAAGGCTTTCGGCACAATGCACAGATGCAAGAGTCAACCTTGTAACACCAAAACTTTTTGAAAAGTATCCTACAATGGAAAGTTTTGCAAATGCCGACTACGAAGATATATGTGAAATCATCCATTCCTGTGGTTTCTATCGCGGAAAAGCAAAAAGCATCATTGAAATGTGCCAAACCATGCTTGAAAAGCATAACGGACAAGTTCCCGATACAATGGAAGAATTGACCGCGCTTTCCGGCATCGGAAGAAAAACAGCAAACTTGATATTGGGCGATATTTACGGAAAACCGGCAATCATTGCCGATACCCACTGCATTCGAATCAGCAATCGACTGGGACTTGCAAAAAGTGACCGACCTGAAATTGTTGAAAAACAACTCAAATCTTGTATTCCTGCGGAACATCAAACAAAGTTGTGCCACAACCTTGTGTTTTTTGGCAGAGAAATCTGTTCTGCCCGTAACCCAAAATGTGATGAATGCCAACTGAATGCTGTCTGTGCATTTTTTAAAAAAAGATCATAAATATTTAAAAAGGACAGAGAAAATTCTCTGTCCTTTTTTCTGTTAATTTATATTTTAGATGTTTTTTGTTTTTTGGCCTTTATAAATCATAGTAACCATCCACAAAATTTCTCATCACAATTTTATCGCGAAAAACTTACCGTGTCAACTTACACGTAACTTTTTTGTCGCAAATTAAAACAACACGGCATATCCTCAAGATATACCGTGTTTAACAAAATCACTCTCTTCTTCTTTTTAAAAACACTGCTAATACAAACGAAATCGATATTCCCAATACCATAAAAACAAGACTGCAGTATAATTGATTGCCCCTCGGAATTCCCGGAAACATTTCACCAAGCGAAGCAATTACAAATCCAATAATCATGCTTTGACACCCATCGGGATATTTATTAAGGCAATTTGACAAAAGTTTAGATAAAACAATCGTGCCAAATAAAGTTGCAAAGATGATGGGCAGAAGAATATGAATATTAAACTCATTCACCGCTTTCAAAAATGTTTCATAAAGCCCAAGTGTCATTAGCGTCATAGAAAAGCTGATACCGGGCAATATCAATGCGCCGCCTAACATCAATCCTGCTATAATCATAATTGCAAATCGTAACAACAGCGGCACTTCCCCGTATGCAATCAAATCATTTGGAATAAACCTTACCAATATTACAATCATTGCGCCAAAAATCAACATTGGTAATTTAATGCTACTTATAGTCGATTTATTATTAAAAGTCGTAACAAATACACTGCTGACAATAACACCCATAAAGAAAAATATAATCGGAAATTTTGCTGTATCTAAAAGCACCCTGACAACACCGGCCATGGAAATAAACCCTAGCACACCGCCTATTGCGACCGCGGACAAAAAAGCAAGACTTTCCTTAAATTGCTTGAATATATCGGCAACCGAGGATAATAAATCATCATAAATCCCCAAAACGACCGCAATCGTCCCTCCGCTTACACCGGGTATCAGCATCGCAACACCTATCAAAAACCCATAAAATACATTTTGAAAATATTTTTTTATTTTCATAGAGCACCTCATTACTACAATATGGATTCCACGGTAAAAATATCATCTTTTTTTCTAATATTGATTGACACTTAATAAATAAAAATATATAATATTAAAGTATATTAAAATCAAGGAGGACATTATGAGAAAACGTAAAGTTTCCACAGCAAGAAAATCAGCTTTCTTTATCATTCTTGCTGTCACAGCCTGCGTTGTAACATTAGCAGCTGTCGGCCTTTCCGTAGGCGGCACAGACTATGTAAAATCCGCATATGATATCAGAACAGGTATTGACATTCGCGGTGGCGTCAACGCAACTTTTGTACCCGCAGATGAATCTGTAACCCCTACTGCAGAGGAACTTGAATCTGCCAGAGCAATTTTTGAAACAAGATTGGATGGCGAAGGTATTTTAGACTATACCATCACCACAGATAGTGCCAACAATGCAGTAATCGTTGAATTTCCTTGGAAAGCCGATGAAAAGGATTTTGACGCACAAGCTGCCATTGACGAACTCGGTGCTACCGCCAACCTCACCTTCTGCTCTTTGAAGAAGGACAAAGACGGTGATCTGATTGATGCTGACGGTAAGAAAGTAAACGAAACCGGCAAAGATCCCGTTCCGGACAAAGTGCTTCTTTCCGGTAAAGATATCAAAAACAGTACATCCGCTTACCAAGAAGGTAAATATGTAGTTGCATTAGAGTTTACCAAAGAAGGAACCAAAACCTTTGCTGACGCTACCACAAAATACATCAATGATTATATTGGTATTTTCTTGGATGAAACAGCAATCAGCTGGCCGCAAGTTAATTCTACCATCAGTGATGGTCAAGCCATTATTGAAGGCGGTTTCACCTTGGACAGTGCCAAAGATCTTGCCACCAAAATCAACGCCGGTGCGCTTCCCTATGCAATGACTTCCTCAAATTACAGCTCTATCAGCGCTACCATGGGAACCAAAGCTTTGAGCGTTATGTTGCAAGCAGGTCTTATTACCGCCCTTATCATTTTGGTATTTATGCTTCTTTTCTATCGTTTACCCGGATTTGTAGCATGTATCAATTTGATTTTGCAACTTACCATTCAACTTCTTTTATTCTCCAACCTTGGTTTAACAATCACCCTGCCCGGTATTGCCGGCGTTATCCTCTCTATTGGAATGAGTGTTGACTCCAATGTTATTATTGCCGAAAGAATCAAAGAAGAAATGGCAAAAGGCAAAAGTGTTGTTGGTGCGATTGATACCGGCTATGGCAGAGCATTGACCGCCATTGTTGACTGTAACCTGACCACATTGATCGTTTCTTTGTTGTTGATCTTCCTCGGAACAGGTTCAGTTCTTTCCTTTGGATACACATTGCTGATCGGTATTATCCTCAACTTCTTAGTCAGCGTATTAGCATCTAAATGGATGCTCCGTTCCTTGAGCTCATACAACTTCCTCAAGAACCCCAAACTCTACGGCTATAAGGAGGTTCAAAACAATGATTAATTTCTACAAAAACAGAAAATGGTATTTTCTGCTCTCTCTTGTGATTTTTGTTGTTGGTATTTCGTTTATCTTCATTAATGGTGTACAACTTGATATTCAGTTCACAGGTGGTACTAAAATTACATATAACTATTCAGGCGAAATCGACACAGATGCTGCCGCTAAAGTAATTCAAAACAGCACCGACAGAATTGTGAGCACTCAGAAATCCACCGGTTCTGTTGACGGCACCAATTCTTTGGTCGTTAGCCTTGCAGGTAAAGAAAGCTTAAGCACAGAAGAGTTGGATGCAATTGATGCTATCATCTTGAAAGAGTATAAAGATAACGAAATTGCACGTCAATCAACAACCAATGTTGAGCCCTATATCGGAAACAGATTTTTAAGAAATGGTATTCTCGCCATTTCCTTGGCAGTTATATTGATTATACTCTTTGTAACCGTTCGTTTTAAGATTATTTCCGGTTTTTCCGCTTCGGTTTGCGCTTTGATTGCTTTGTTCCACGATGTTTTTGTTGTTTTCTTCGTATTTGTTATTTTAGGCATTCCGCTCAATGACGGTTTTATTGCCGTAACACTTACCATTCTGGGTTACTCCATTAACGACACTTTGGTTGTATATGACAGAATTCGCGAAAACAAAAAGTTGTATATGAACAAAAAACCGTTGGAAGAAATCGTAAATATGTCTATCAATCAATGTTTCCGTCGTTGTATTATTACATCGGCCCTCACATTTACCGCAATGTTCCTCGTATTTTTGTTTGCGTTGATTAATGATATTACATCCGTTGTAAACTTTGCATTCCCCTTAATGATCGGTATTCTTTCCGGTTTCTATTCCAGTATTTGCCTTGCCACTCCCATTTGGGTCACCTGGCAAAATGCTAAAATCAAAAAGATAACAAAATAGTGCATAAATTAACCTCTATGGTATTTGGAAACATTTACCATAGAGGTTTTTATTTAAAACAAAAGCCTTCAAAACCATTGGTTTTGAAGGCTTTATATTCATCTTAAAAATTCAATGATTTTCTTAAAAACAAAGGTTGCTGTTTGTTTTCTGCGTTCATCGCGACTCATCTCATCATATAACTCCAGTTTATACACATGAGTGTTTTGCTCATAAAAAACAGCCACATAAATTAACCCGACTTTTTTATCTTTTGTTGCTCCTGTGGGTCCTGCAATTCCCGTAACCCCCACACCAAAGTCAGCAGAGCCAACACGTGCTATGCCACGCGCCATTTCTGCCGCTGTTTCGGCGCTTACTTCACCGTGAGTATCCAACGTCGTTTGCTGAACGTCAAGCAGTTTTGACTTGATTTTTCCGCTATAAGACACCACGCCGCATTCAAACACATCAGAAGCACCGCTATGGTCGGTGATACTTTTAGCAATTAAGCCACCGGTACAACTCTCGGCAAGTGCAATTGTTTTTTGGTTGTCTTTTAATAAAGCAAGACATTGAAGTGAAATATCATAAAGTTCATTCATCAAAAAACACTCCTGATAATACCAATCGGACATTTTTGGGCGCAAACGCCGCAAGAAGTACATTTTTCATAATCAATATGTGCCAAATTATCCGTTACAGTAATTGCTTGTGACGGACAATTTTTTTCGCAAAGTTTACAACCAATGCATCCGGTAAGACAAGCTTTTTTAGTCTTTGCGCCCTTATCTTTCGAAGAGCACGCAACTATATATTTTGCCCTTTCGGGAACCAAATCAATGATGTGTTTGGGACAAGCGTCAACACACTCACCACATCCACCACAAAGAGCGGCGTCAACAAAAGCAATACCATCTGAAATTTTAATGGCACCATTTGTACAAGCAGAAGCGCACGACCCAAGTCCAAGGCAACCAAAACGGCACTGCATTTGCCCGTCTAAAAGTCTTGCCGCCGCAACACAATCAGCAATACCCTGATACTGATATTTTGTATGCGCCAATCCATTAGAGCCGCTACAACGAATACGAGCATATTTTCGGTCAACGGCTCCTGCTTCGACACCTAAAACCTGTGCTATAGCATCAGCTGTTTGTTGTCCCCCTGCATTGCAAAGGTTTGCCGGAGTTTGACCCGAAAGCATTGCATCTGTGTACGCGGCACAACCTGCAAATCCGCAGCCTCCGCAATTTGCCCCCGGTAAGCATTCAAGAATCTTTTCTTTTCGTTCATCCTCATGAACAAAAAAGACTTTTGAAGCCAACGTGAGCAAAATTCCAAAAACCAATCCCAAGATTCCCAAAACGCCTGCGGCGCTGAGAATTGCGCTTAATAATCCCTGCATACTATTCCCCCTAAAAACTCAGTCCATTAAAGCCCATAAACGCAAAGGATAACAATGCAGCAGTGATCAAGGCGATCGGAAACCCTTGAAATGGCTTAGGAACATCACAGTAAACAATTCTTTCTCTTACACAAGCAAACATCCAGATCGCGAGTGTAAATCCAATTGCACTGAAAAACGAACAAACAAGTGATTCAATCAAATTGAATCCATCACGAATGTTGCTGAGTGCAACACCGAGAACCGCGCAATTGGTAGTAATCAGCGGCAAATAAATACCCAGTGCCTGATACAAGGCGGAAATCATCTTTTTAAGCATCATCTCAACCAATTGCACCAACGTAGCAATCACTAAAATGAAAGCGACTGTCTGCATATATTCCAGGCGAAGCGGAACAAGCAAAAATTGATTTACAATCCAAGTAACCAACGACGAAACCGTCATAATAAAAGTTACAGCCAGACCCATACCAAGTGCCGTATCTCTTTTTTGTGAAACACCCAAAAAAGGACAAATCCCAAGAAACTGCACCAAAACCAAATTTTCAATAAAAACGCAACTGATTGCTAAAATCATAAGAGAAGCAAAAGACATTAGTCATTCCCCTCCTTATTTTGATTTTTGTTTTTGAGATATTGTACCAATGCGATCAAAAATCCCAATGTTAAAAATCCACCTGCAGGCAAAGCCAAAACAGGTATCGGTGCAACACCGCCAAAAAGTTTCAGTCCAAACACTGTACCTGCGCCCAAAATTTCACGTATCGTTGCCATTGCAACCAATGAACAAGTGAATCCAAGACCCATTGCCAAGCCATCCAACGCTGAAGGCAAGGGCTTATTTTTAGAAGCAAAGCTTTCGGCTCGTGCTAAAATAATACAGTTTACAACAATCAACGGAATAAACAAGCCAAGAGATGTCGAAAGTACCGGCACAAAAGCTTGAATCAACATATCTACTATTGTTACAAAACCAGCAATAATAACTATGTATGCCGCTATTCGAATTTTATTTGAAATAACTTTTCTGAGTAAAGATATTACCAAATTTGAACAAATCAACACAAACGTAGCAGCAAGTCCCATACCAAAAGCATTGGAAAGTGAAGTCGAAGTAGCAAGAGTGGGACACATACCAAGAAGTTGAACTAAATTTGGATTGTTAACGATAATACCATCTTTTAAGGTGGCAATCAAACGATCTTTCATTTCGTCTCCTCCTCAGTGAAAATTTTATATGCATGTAACGCGGCATTCACGCCATCAGTAAATCCACCCGACGAATAAGAGGCGCCTGAAATCAAAGCAACTTCCCCTGCTCCGTTTGCCGCACCCTTCACTGCAGTCAAAATTCCACTTTTTCCAATAAACTGTTTTTGATAGGCTTCGTCCTCAATTTGAGTTCCGATACCGGGAGTATCAGATAAGGAAATGATTGAAACATTGGTTATCTCGCCATCTTGATTGATTCCTACTATCATATCAATCTCGTCAGAATAACCCTTGGCAGCCACCTCAACACAAAGCCCTATAATATCGCCTTTTTCATTTTTTGCTTGTTGCACACCAAGAAGGGTTGTTTTTTCATCCCATTCATTATTCACCGTTTCAAAAACATCCTCAAACGATGCAGCATCAGGCAAAACATACATCATGGCCTGCTCTAACTTTTCTTGCTTTATGGCCTCAATTTTACCCGATGTAAAAAAATTAACACCTGACAACAAAATGGCTACGATGGCAGTAATAGCAAAAAGTGTTACAGATAAATTAAGATATTCATTTGGTTTTCTTTTTGATGAATTTAAATGCAAACTTTTCACCTCCGAATTTTTTGGGGAATGTACACTGATCGATGTACCAGGCAAAGAAATTCATAATTAATATCGCAAAAGATACACCTTCCGGATAACCGCCGAAATAACGAATCACAACTGTTAAAACGCCGCAACCGCATCCATAAATCAACCGTCCAACCCTGGTGGTCGGTGACGTTGCAAAATCAGTAGCCATAAAAAATGCAGCAAACAACAAGCCACCACTCAGCAGATGGTACAGCATAAAATCAACTCTGGGAATCGTTGTGTATTTCGGAAACAAAAAAGTAAGCAGCGCCACCGTTCCGACAAAAGAAACAGGAATATGCCAGGTGATAACCTTACGTGCAAGTAAGAAAATACCACCCAAAATCAGCAGTATCGAGCAAGTCTCGCCAATACTACCACCAACATTGCCCGTAAACAAATCCATTATCGAAAAACGTCCCATTACAGAAGCGATTTGTTTTGCATCTTTAAGATATGTAAGCGGAGTTGCGGATGAAACAATATCTACGTTTGAAAATAACGGCAAAGAAGCCGCATTTTTTCCCATCGCAGTAATTGGCTCAACCCAAGTTGCCATTGATTTAGAATAACAAATAAACAAGAAAACACGTGCTGCAGCAGCAGGGTTAACAATATTCTTTCCCAATCCGCCATATAACATTTTCACAACGATAATAGCAAATGCGGAACCGATCACAGGCAAGTAAATCGGAACAGTAACCGGTAAATTCAGACCCAAAATTAATCCCGTAACTACCGCAGACCAATCTTTGATGGTAGATGGTTTATTCATCAATTTAGTGTAAAGCGCCTCGAAAAATACGCAAGAAAGCACACTTGCCAAGACAATCAACAGTGCTCTAAAAGAAAAATAAACAACTCCCATGATCAACACGGGTATTAACGCCAAAACAACGTCTTGCATAAAAAACGGTGTGGTTCTTTGACTTTTAATATGCGGAGAGGATGAAACAATCAACTTTTCCATAATTAATTCCCTGCTTTCTTAGATGCCTGTTCCCTGATTTTCTGCTTTGCAACACGAATATTTTGCAGAAGCGGAAGTTTTGCAGGACAAGTATATGAACAACATCCGCACTCAATACAATCCATAACACCTAATTCATCACAACGCTCAACTTCACCCGAACGTGCATACAAACTAATGTAATTGGGCGCAAGACGCATAGGACATACAGTAATACAACGTCCGCAACGGATACAAGAATTGTTTTCATTTTCCGTAACGAGTTGCTCTTCACCCAAACACAAAAGTCCCGAGGTACCTTTAATAACCGGTGCGTTCAAGTGGCAAATAGCGTTTCCCATCATTGGGCCGCCCATTACCAATTTTTTAAGCAATTGTTCGTTCAGTCCGTATTTTTCAAGAACAAAACCAATGGGTGTGCCTAATCTGATATTGGCATTTCCAATTTTTTCCACAGCTTCACCGGCAATGGTAACAATACGACGCATCAACGGATAGCCTTTGACTACCGCTCGGTAGATCGCAATTGCGGTATCGACATTAAACACACAACAACCAACGTCTGCCGGTAATTTACCCGAAGGCACTTCTCTGCCGGTGATGGCTTTAATGAGTTGTTTTTCACCGCCTTGCGGATATTTAGTAGCCAAAACGACCACACGAATTCTGGTCTTTTTAAACGCTCTGTGCAATTTAAAGATCGCATCAGGTTTATTGGATTCAACGCCGACATATACACGACGTACGCCCAATGCCTGACGAATGATTTTAACACCCTCAACAAATTCAGCGGTATTCTCAAGCATAACACGATGGTCGCTGGAAAGATAAGGTTCGCATTCTGCAGCATTGATAATGATGGTATCCACCTTGTTGAGTGCAGACTTCATTTTTACGTGTGTCGGGAAAGCCGCACCACCCATACCAACAATGCCGGCTTCTCTTATGTAACCGATAATCTCATCAGGCAACATAGACGTATAATCTCTTTGAACATCCGCCAGCGAACCATCCATCTGATCCAAAAAATCGTTTTCGACAACAATTGCCATAGTTTCGTTCATTGTCGGATGTTCACAAACATCAATTTTTACAACATGACCCGAAACCGTTGAATGAATCGGAGCCGAAACGAAGGCATCACTGTCCGCAATTTTCTGACCAATTCTGACATATTCTCCAACAGAAACCACAGGATTACAAGGAGCACCAATATGTTGAGAAAGCGGATAAATCATAAACTTGTCCGGCTCTATGGTTTCAACAGCCTTATCTTTTGTAACCTTATTATACGAAGGATGAATTCCGCCTTTAAAGCGATTTGAAAAATGAGAAGAAATCGTATACCAAACTGCATTTAAATCGAAACCATATGAAATATATGCACTGACAGTATAGCAACAAGACAGCAAAAAATACAAATAGACTCCAATCGGTATGTTGGAAAAAACTTGTATTTTCCGTCCAATTTCACCGGTATGTGCAGACAAAATTTGTGTGTTCAAATCTGAAAAATTCAAAAACATCACAAAATATACAATGCTCACAACCAAACCAAAAAAGAAACCTATTTTAATAGCAGGTCTACTGTTTTCAGTTTGTTTGATGGTCAAAATAGTTGTCATTACCACAAAGAGTAACGACACCATAATAACCAAAACCAAAACAAATAAGGTATTATTGAGTGACAGGGCGTTTACTTTTTGTTCAGCAAAATACGAGCCCACTTCCCCCGTATATTTCAGCATTGCTATCAGTGGAATTTTACTCGCATTTCCAAACCCAAAGGGGTTAAAAAAAGGAATAAAAGCCATGATGAGTTGCAATAATACCGTAATTTGCAAAGTCAAAAGACTTTTTGCTTTAGTATCTTTCATTATCAATCTTCTTTCACTTAAAATTTAAGCTTTATCCGCGCCAATCTTTCGTTCTGTTCCTTTACAAAGGGCAATAATGTTATTTTTATGCCTGTATAAAACCATAGAGGTAGTCAAGGCCGCTACAATAACGACCGAAATATCAAAGCCACAAATTAACATTCCGACCGGGTATGTCAAAGCGCCAATTGCAGATCCTAAGGAAACGTATTTTGTAAAGACTACAAACAGTACAAACAAGCCAATTGCAACCAAAAATACTCGCCAATCCAACATTAAAATACATGCCGAACCGGAAGCAATGCCCTTACCGCCTTGGAATTTAAAAAATACAGGAAAACAATGACCGATAACGCAAGCAAGTCCCATAATTGCTTTAATGAGTTGAACTTGCTCGGCATTTGAATAAACAATCCATGCTATGCCAACCGCAATTACTACCTTAAGCACATCGCCCAAAAATGTGATAGCAGCACTCATTTTACCGAAACTGCGTAACATATTGGTAGCGCCCGCATTGCCGCTTCCTTGCGTACGGATATCCTTATTATAATTCAGTTTTGAATAAAGAATAGAGGTATTTAAACATCCGATCAGATAAGATAATACCAACAAAAGAACAAACAAAATCATGTTTCTTTCTCTCCTTTTTCGCGAACAATAAACCTGATAGGTGATCCCTCAAAACCAAATGTATTTCTCAACTGGTTTTCTAAATAACGCTGATATGAAAAGTGAAATAAATCTTTTTTATTAACAAAGAAAACAAAAGTCGGCGGTGCCACAGAGGCTTGTGTCATATAATATATGCGCAATCTCTTACCCTTGTCAGACGGAGGCTGCACACGCGTTGTAGCATCAGTCAACATATCATTGAGTTGTCCTGTCGTCACGCGATTAATATTATTCTGATGTGTTGTACAAATCAAATCAAACAGTTTGTCAACACGTTGACCGGTCTTGGCGGAAATGAATTGAATGGGAGCAAAAGAAATAAAAGCAAACTCATTTAAGATTGCCTTACGCATCGTTTCCATCGTGTTTGTCTCTTTTTCAATGGTATCCCACTTATTTACCACAACCACCAATGCCTTGCCTTGATCATTGGCATAGCCTGCAATCTTTGTGTCTTGCTCTGTTACACCCTCATTGGCATCCAGCATAATTACACAAACATCAGATCTGTCAACTGCCATATATGAACGAATCACGCTATATTTTTCAATAGTATCATTTACTTTTTTCTTTTTTCGAATACCGGCAGTATCAATAATACAAAATTTACCATATTCATTTTCAACCGGTGAATCTACTGCATCACGCGTGGTTCCGGGAATGTCAGAAACAATAGAACGCTCTTCACCAATAATATAATTTAATAATGAAGATTTGCCAACATTGGGCTTACCGATCAAAGCCACTTTAATAATGTCGTCCTCTTCATTCTCATAGGAATCAAAATCGATGTGGCTATATACCTCATCCATAAGATCACCTGTTCCTAAGCCATGCAGTGAAGATACAGCAACCGGATCACCAAGACCCAAAGTGTAAAACTCATAAAACTCCGAGGGAACATCACCAACAGAGTCCATCTTATTAACGCAAAGTACGATCGGTTTGCCGGAGCGATGCAGCATAGATGCAATTTCTCTGTCCGCCGCCGTTACACCGGTATGAATCTCAGCCATCATAATAATAACATCCGCTGTATCGATCGCGATTTGCGCCTGCGCACGCATTTGTTTTAAGATTATATCATCCGTATTCGGCTCAATACCGCCGGTATCAATTAATGTTACTTTCTTGCCAACCCACTCGACCGTTGCATATAAACGGTCACGAGTAACACCGGGTGTATCTTCAACAATGGACAAACGTTGTCCGCTGAGTTTATTAAATAATGCAGACTTGCCAACGTTGGGTCTGCCCACAATTGCAACAATAGGTTGTGCCATTATAATTCTCCTTTCAAAAAAGGTAATTATGAAAAATAGAGAAGGCATCAGCCTTCTCTATCATCTACATAGTAGTTTTGAGCGAAATTTCGCAGCTGGCTGTTGCTGCAGCAACTTAGTTTTCTGCAACGGGCTCAGCAGTTTCAGCGGTTTTTTCAACGGGCTTTGCAGCAGCGGTGTTAACCACTTGTTTACCATCATAATAACCGCAGCTTTTGCAAACTCTATGAGAGAGCTTCATTTCGTGACACTGAGGACACTCAACCATGCCGGGAAGTTTCAACTTCCATACGCTTGATCTTCTCTTATCTCTTCTTGCTTTAGATACTTTTCTCTTCGGAACTGCCATTATCTGTTACCTCCTTATATTTAAGCAGACATTTTTACCACTTTAAATTTCTAAGAACCTCTAACCGAGGATCCGGTACTTTTTTATCGCAAGAACATTCATGTTCATTAAGATTGCATCCACAAACAGGACAAAGCCCTTTACAATCTTCAACACATAAATGTTTTGCAGGGAAAGAAAGCAAAACCTCTGTTACAACCTCCTGCTCATAATCAAAGGACTCATCTGCAGAAAGTATGATACCGTCAAAATCCTCATCATCACAATTTCTTTTTACATCTTTAGTATAATCAAATACAAGCGATTGCGCCATAGCGGTTAAACAACGGTCGCATTCCGTCTTATACTTAATTTCACCAAAGAAGCGAACCGTCACAATATCAGCAGAATTGCGAATCTCCATGGTCGCATCTCCCTTTGCATCAAGGATGCTACGCTCTGACAAAAGCTCTTGATCCGATAAATCCAAAGGAAAAGAAATTGTTTTAATATAGCCGGGGGTTATGAGGGCTTCATGTAATCTGATCTTCTTCATAGTTCATCCTCACAGAATAGTTGCAGCCTATATTATACCGATTTTATAGCAACTTGTCAATAAGTAAAGCACAAATTTTCAAAAAATAGAAAATCTATATTGACAAATTGATTTGCTTGTTGTATAATTGTAAAGCATTATGCTTTACAGCATCATTTGGAGGGTATGTTATGGCAATGAAAAATTTAAAAATATCATTATTATTAGACTTTTACGGTGCCATTCTTACCGAAAAGCAAAGAGAGTCTTTGGAGTTATATTATAATGAAGATTTATCTTTAGCTGAAATTGCTGAAATTGCACACATCAGTCGTCAAGGCGTTCGCGATAACATCAAGCGTGGAGAAAACATTCTTATCGAAATGGAAACCAAGCTTGGCTTTTTTGAAAAATATGCCAATCTTGACGAAGTGATGGAACAAATCACCAATTTGACAGAAAACATCAAAGATATCAATTCTATTCATTATAAATCACGTGAATTGAATGAATTCTGTAACGATATCATTGCTATCACCAAGAATCATTCCCCCAGAGGTGAAACAGATGGCATTTGAAAGCTTGACTGAAAAACTCTCAGCGGCATTTAAAAATCTACGCAACAAAGGAAAACTAACCGAAACAGATGTCAAATCCGCTATGCGAGAGATTAAGCTTGCCCTTTTGGAAGCTGACGTCAACTTCAAAGTTGTTAAAGAATTTATCCGTTCTGTCTCTGAACGTTGTGTCGGAAGCGAAGTTTTAGAAAGTCTTACCCCAGCACAGCAAGTAATTAAAATAGTAAATGAAGAAATGACGAATTTAATGGGTTCGAAAATCTCGAAAATCCAAATTTCGTCAGCCCCTCCCACCATTGTTATGATGGTTGGTTTACAAGGTACCGGTAAAACCACACATAGTGGTAAGTTATCATCATATTTTAAGAAACAAGGAAAACGACCGTTACTCATCGCATGCGACATTTATCGTCCTGCCGCCATCGAACAGCTCAAAGTTGTGGGCGCAACGGTAGAGGTACCGGTATTCTCTATTGATGGAGAAAAAGACGCGGTTAAAATTGCACGACTGGGCATTGAACACGCAAAAAAACATGGTAATGATTTTGTTATAATCGATACAGCCGGCCGACTCCATTTGGATGAAGTTCTGATGAAAGAATTGGCTGACATCAAAGCTGCAGTATCCCCCACCGAAATTTTATTGGTTGTTGACGCGATGACGGGTCAGGATGCCGTCAACGTAGCTCAAAATTTTAATGAAGTTTTGGACATTACGGGTGTTTTGCTCACCAAAATGGATGGCGATACTCGTGGCGGTGCGGCTCTTTCTGTAAAACACGTTACCGGCAAACCCATCAAATTCATCGGAACAGGCGAAAAGTTTGATGCTCTCGAACCTTTCTACCCCGACCGAATGGCTTCAAGAATTTTGGGCATGGGTGACGTACTGACTTTAATTGACAAAGCGCAACAAAATTTTGACGAAAAACAAGCTCGCATATTAGAAGAAAAACTCAGAAAAAATGCATTTACCCTATCTGACTTTTTAATTCAAATGCGACAGGTCAAACAAATGGGACCGCTTGACAGTTTGTTGGGTATGATGCCCGGCATGAATCAAAAAGCTTTACAAAATACACAAATTGATGAAAAACAGTTGGATCGCATTGAAGCAATCATTTTATCAATGACTCCGGAAGAAAGAGAAAATCCGTCAATCATCAATGCAAAGAGAAAAATCAGAATTGCAAACGGCAGCGGCACAAAAGTTGAGGCAGTCAATCGCCTTCTGAAACAATTCTCTCAAATGAATCAGTTATTTAAGCAAATGAACTCAAAACAGGGCAGAAAAATGTTCCGTGGGTTCGGCTTATAATAAATCAATTTTATAAACAATTCTTGAAAGAGGTGAAAAATATGGCAGTAAAAATCAGACTTAGAAGACTTGGTGCTAAAAAAGCTCCTACCTATCGTATTGTTGTTGCTGACTCCAGATATCCCAGAGATGGTAGATTCATCGAAGAAATCGGCACATACAATCCCTTGACTGATCCCGCAAGTGTTGAAATCGACGCTGATAAGGCACAATCTTGGATCAAAAATGGTGCTCAACCCACCGACACTGTTAAGGCAATTCTGAAGAAACAGGGTATTCTGTAAACTGTTGACCGCGGAGGAGCAATCCTCCGCGTCACAATGGACAAAAAGGAGTCAAAATGAAAGACTTAATTCTTTATCTGGCAAAGTCGCTGGTTGACAATCCGGATCAAGTCCAGGTTACAGAAACAGAAAATGAGTCCGCCATTGTTTACGAACTCACTGTTGATCCAGATGACATGGGAAGAGTAATCGGCAAACACGGCAAAATTGCCAAAGCAATTCGTGCTATTGTCAAATCTGCTTCCTATAAATTGCCCAAAAAAGTAATTGTAGAAATCAAATAATCTCAGGAAGGTTTTATGCCTTCCTGTTTTTATAAGGAGCATTCTTTTTATGAAAAACAAGTATCTTGATGCAGGAAAAATCGTGAATACTCACGGTATTCGTGGCGAACTTAAAATCTATCCCCTGTGTGATTCACCCGAGTTTCTTTTGGAATTTGATCGTTTTTTTATAGACGGTGAAGAAATCCGGGTTGTTTCCTCTCGCGTTCATAAAAACGTCACTTTGATGCGCCTGGAGAACATTGATCATATCGACAAAGCAGAAACTATGATCGGAAAAATCCTCAAAATCGATAGTGATGATGTTGAACTTGATGAGGGACAATATTTCATAGAAGATTTAATCGGGATGCGTGTAATCGATGTTGATACAGGAAAAGAATACGGAAAACTCAAAAGCGTAATTCAAACCGGCGCAAATGATGTTTTTGAAGTACAAGGAGACAGACTCTATCTTGTACCAAAAATTGATGATGTCGTTATCAACACCGATCTTGAAAAAGGTGAAATCACAATTCGACCATTGAAAGGATTGTTTGACAATTGAAATTTACCATAATGACACTATTCCCCGATATGATCCACGCAGTGCTTGATCAAAGCATTATTGGCCGTGCTCAAAAAAAGGGCGCTGTTGAAATAGAGGCATTTAATATTCGGGATTATACAAAAAACAAACAAAAGCAAGTAGATGACTACCCTTACGGCGGCGGTAGCGGCATGATTATGCAGTGCCAACCGATTTACGATTGCTATCAAGAAATCATCAAAAATTTGCCCCAAAAACCACACACAATATTTATGTCACCGCAAGGCAAGGTGCTGACACAAAAGAAAGTCAAACAACTTGCTGAGAATGAGCACATCGTCATACTATGCGGACATTATGAAGGTGTTGATGAGCGGGTTTTGGAAGAAATTGTTGATGAGGAAATTTCAATCGGCGATTATGTGTTAACCGGAGGAGAAATGCCTGCTTGTATCTTGGTTGACAGTGTTGCCCGTATGGTCGACGGTGTTCTTTCCAGTTCAGAAGCCTATGAGGGAGAAAGCCATTATAATGGATTGCTTGAATATCCCCAATATAGTCGTCCTGAAGAATGGAATGGAAGAAAAGTACCTGAGGTTTTGCTTTCCGGCCATCATGCCAACATAAAAAAGTGGCGCGAGGAAATGTCACTCAAGCGCACAAAAGAAAAGCGCCCCGATTTACTTATAAAAGATTAAAAAAGTGCAGTACATTTTGTACTGCACTTTTATATTTATTGTGTTACAAACTTTATCTTAAAACAAACGGCAATTGAGAAATCACATCACTTGGAAGCATAGCGTATTCACCATACAATTCGTTTGCTCTCTTCCCTGCTGCCGAGTGAAACCAAACTCCAGCTCTTGCCGCACAAGCAGCATCAAGCCCCTGCGCCAAGAATGATGCAATCAATCCTGCTAAAACATCACCGCTTCCCCCTTTGGCCATACCGGCATTCGGTGCAGACAACACCCATTGCTTTCCATCAGGCAAAGTGATAATCGTAATGAAATCTTTAAGCACCAGAATACACTGATTATTTTCAGAATACGCTTTGCAAAGGGCAAATCTGTTGTTGAGTACGTTAGATATGTCGGTTTCTAACATTGCAGCAAATTCAGCAACGTGCGGTGTTAATATAGTTTCGCCTTCTCGATTTTGAAGCATCTCATCGGTCAAATACCGAAGACCGTCGCCATCGACGACACAGTTTACTTTTTGTCGCAAAACAAAATCAACAATTTTTTTAGAAGTAGTCTGATTACCAATGCCGCTACCAACCAAAATGGCATCAGGAACGCGTTTTTTGATTTCAGCATCTATCTTGTCCAAAGCTTTTACAGAAAACATTCCAAGCTTATTTTCGAAACAAGAATGAATCACTGCACTATCCACCTTACTTGCAATCGGCAAGTATGCAGATTGCGGCACAAAAACATTCACAATGCCACAACCGCCTCGCAAGGCAGCTTTGGTAGAAAGAGTTGCCGCACCTTGATACTGTTTACAGCCGACAACACTGAATAAGCAACCATTACTTCCCTTATGCAACGTAGCGCTTTTTTTCGGAAGTCTGCATCCGTCCAATAATTGTACATCAATGCCCACTTCCTGAATTGCCCCGTCTGCCAAGCCAATATCTTTTATCTCGATTTCTCCGCAAAAAGCATTACTTTTGGGCAGAATATGTGCATATTTCAGTATCTCAAAAGTCACGGTTATATCAGCTTGAAAAGCATCCTCGGAACACACACCTGTATCCGCATTCACTCCGGAGGGAATATCAATTGCTATCTTCAAAGAAGAACTCTGACTTACCTTTTGAAAAACAGATGAAACGTTTTCCGGTAACTCTCCCGTAAAGCCGGTACCGAACACGGCATCAACATAAATATCCGCTTCAACAAAAGTATCGCGATATATCTTTATCGATGCAGGAAGTCTTTTAAAATAGTATTCTGCATCTTCAGAAAATTGTTCACCGCATAGCAGAACAAGTGTAACGTTTTCTGCCACAGGTTGTAACATCGAAGCCAATGCAAAGCCGTCCCCTGCATTATTTCCCTTGCCGCACAAAATGCAAATGTCGGCTTTTTCCAAATCCTGCTTTTTCAAAACCTCAAAGACCGCACGTGCAGCACCCAACATCAGTTCCACAGAACTTTTGCCGTACTTTTCAACCGACAGTCGATCAACTTTGGCTATTTGTTTTGAAAGCCCTATTAACATAGTTTCTTCCTCTTGCTTTTTTAAAGAAAAACTTTGTTTCTGGCAAGTGTTTTCATGCTATCAAGCATCTTATCGTCGGGCTCAAAGTAAATGCACACTGTTTTTCCTTTTTGGTCTTTTGTAATCCAAATGTAATAATCAACACCTGTGCCGGAAAGAAAATTGTATTTTTTAGCATCCTTAGGTACAGCGGCAGCGTGCTCTTTATCGGTGTTTTTAAACATAATCACGGTATCTTTCAACTGACAAGTCAAAATATCTTTACGCTTACTTTGATTCATTATCTTGGAAAATGAGACCTCATTGGTAACAAACACATATTCCCACTCAACATAAAAATTCATAAACATACGGTATGCAAGATACACCAGTACCAATACCGCCAAATAAATAACAACTCGCAAAATTTGACTGGCAGGAAATCTTATTAACATAATAGCAATCATTAACGGCAATACCGTCAAAATAAATCGCTTAACCTGCACATCAAATGTCATTTTTTTCTTAATAACAACTTCAACTAATCCTTCCATCTACGATCCTCCCTGCTCTAATTTAAGCAAATTATAATTCAATTATATTACTCCAAGCTCGATTACCGAAACAATCGGTGATCTCTACTCGAATCCATTTTTCAAAATCATTAATTTCGTACTCAGCATAGTGTAGTTGATCGGCGCGCAACATTCTGTCCGGCGCGTAGGAGCAATTTGACATAAACGCAATCTTTTGGCAAGGAGAACATTCACAAATTATTTTGTTACCCTCGCGTCTGACCTCAAGATGCGGCCCTTGCGATGAATAGTATTTCCCTGCTTTAAGCGCTTGTAAAATATCAGAAATTTCACCACTGTCAGCCTTAACACGTACAAACGATCTGGCATCATCTTGTCCGATATAAAAATGAGCATCATCGGTAGCGATGAGTGGTAAAATAACGCCATCGTTTGCAAGTGAATCAATCAAATATGAAGAATCGGGACGATTGCTCATATTCACATCAGAAACCGAATTATAAATTTCCACAAAGGAAAAGCCGCTCAGTTCTTTCACATCTTTTTTATCGTTTAAAGACCAGTGCGGATGCGCAAGAACTGCAAATCCACCATTTTGGTTTATACCATCAATCACCTGTTGTCTTGACACTTCACCCTTATTCATTTTGGGATCAGTTTTCATACCAAACCCTACAATGTGCATTGTGTCCCCAATTGTATTCCGCGAACCAACATTGTATTCACAACCGGAAATGATTTTAAGACCCCCAATTTCATCCGTATCATGATACATCCAATGATCTGTGATTGCGACTGCGTCAAAACCGGCATTTTTATATATTCTTGCCATTTCTTCAGGCGTTTTTTTGCCATCGCTAATGGTTGTATGTATGTGAAGTCCAACCTGATACCAAATATCACCTTTTGCGTCTTTAAACATTTAACATTTCCTTTCAAAGCACGTATTTCTGTCTACCAAATGAAAGTTCCTCGCTTAAAACAAACCCAACAACTCCGAAAAATCATAAATATAAAAGTCTGCTACTGATTTAATTTCATCTTGATACTCCTTTGAGGAGTCATCATAAACTCCGCAAACCTTCATACCTGCTGTTTTTGCCACTTGGTCTGCATTTAAATTATCATCAAGAAACAAAATTTCATCAATGTTTTTTCCTAAAACCGTTGCAACCTTCTTATAAATATTAGGGTCCGACTTAGTGGTTTCAAAATCGCTGCAAGACCAAACATTATCAAACCAATGATAAATCCCAAGCCGTTTAAGACAAGCATCCAACGTAATATGAGGACTTGCAGTTAAAACATTCAAACTGGCTCCCCTATCTTTTAATTCTTTGAGAACGTTTATAACATTGCTTTTTGCCTGAATGGTATGCAAATAGGCATCTTTCATATGCTCTTTCATTAAGAAAACAATTTTATCCTTGGGTAAATTCAGTCCCATTTTTATGTAATATTCAGCAGTTGCATCAACACCAAGCGGAGTGATAACCTTCACAATATCACTATCATATTTAATGTTATTATCGTCCAACAAAGAAAGCATTGCCGCTATATAAGTCGGCATGGAATCCACTAATGTTCCATCAAAATCAAATAAATACGTTTTCATATCTCTTTTCCTCACATTCTACATGGATTATATCATATAATCACTCAAAGCGCAATATAGTTAATTTATTGCTTTGCCTTGATTTTAAAATCAAAATGCTATATAATGTATATAAAGTTTTCAGGAGGTGCTTTTATGAACAACCCTATTTCAAACCGATGGTATGCCGATCCCGAAGCACGAGTTTATGATGACACACTGTATCTGTATGTCACCAATTCCCTACCATTTGATGAACAAATTAACATTGATGTGGTGACCACGTGCGATCTTAAAACATTTCAAGAGCATCGCGGCATTCTGGACATGCCGTCCTTTAAAGGTGCAACATTTGCGATTTGGGCACCGACTGTTATTGATAAAAACGGAAAGTATTACATTATTTTTGCCGCTAACAACATTCAAGACGAATCTGAAGTGGGCGGTTTGTATATCGGAGTTGCCGATAATCCGCTCGGTCCATTCACAAATGTTTTTTCAGACGGAAAACCGCTGATCAACCGTATTTATAATCAAGCTCAGCCCATCGATGCTCATTTATTTAAAGACGATGACGGTACCATCTACCTCTACTATGGCGGTTGGCGTCATATGATGGTATGTATAATGAATGACACTATGGATGGCTTTTTACCAATGCCCGAGCCTTCAATAGACGGTTTTTTGCGCGAAGTGACACCTGATGATTACGTGGAAGCCCCATACATCGAGAAAATTGGCGGAAAATATCACTTGATGTATTCAACAGGTAATTGGACACGTGGATCCTACTGTGTTAAAGCAGCAGTAGCTGACACACCGTGCGGAGAATTCAAATACTATGGCGATATTCTCTTTTCTACCGAACTCGCCGCCGGACCGGGACACAATAGTGCCTTTTTCTTTAAAGGAAAACATTACACTGCCTATCATCGCCGCATAGTAGGAGATCAATATGCGCACAATCGCCTATTGTGCATTGACGAGCAGTCTTTAGATGGTGACAAATTTAATCCGGTCGATATGACATAACTAATCTCAATCTTGCTTTGCTTTTGTCCAGACTAAAATAGAGGTGATCTTATGAATCAAACACTTCACGAACTATTTAATCGCAAATCAGTACGCGCCTTTACCGACGAGCCCGTTTCCCAAAAAGACAAAGATTTGATTTTAGAAGCTGCGCTGCAGGCACCCACAGCAGGCAATATGACTCTATATACTATTCTTGACATCACCAATCCGACTCTTAAAGAACGTTTGTCAGAAACATGCGATCATCAGCCATTTATTGCAAAAGCTCCACTTGTCTTAATATTTTGCGCCGACTATAAAAGATGGTATGATGTTTTTTGTAATTATCAAGAAAACGTACGCAGGGTCGACAAAGGAGATTTGTTTTTGGCAATGAGTGACGCGCTGATTGCGGCGCAGAACACCGTTGTTGCCGCAGAAAGTTTAGGAATCGGCTCCTGTTATATCGGAGACATATTGGAAAATTTTGAGGAACACCGCAAACTACTGCAACTTCCGCCACACGTTGTTCCCGTTGCAATGATAGTCTACGGCCATCCCACCCAACAGCAACGCACTCGCATCAAGCCACCACGCTTTAACACCAAAGATATTGTTTATGAAAATACATACGATTGCAAAAAAGCTGAACAAATGGCACAAATGCTCAGTGCTCGTCAAAATTTGTCTGAGCAATCGTTTTCTGACTGGATCGGCAAGTTTTGCTCACGTAAATGGAACTCGGATTTCAGCGTCGAAATGAGCCGTTCAGTAAATAAAATCATAGAATTCTGGTGTAATGAAAAATAAATCTTTTAAATATGGGGAAATTATAATGAACTATCAAATTTCTTGTATGGGATTTAATGTCTTATCTTATGGCACAAATGGTGCAGAAACGCCCACGGAACGTTATCCCTATGTTATGGCAACCATCACAGATGAAATGCCCGATTTAATTGGTATACAGGAAGCATGCGAAAAAAACAGTTCCTCTTCAAAGAATCCGGAAAACACTTTGGATTGGGTCATCGAACTAAGCCAAGATCTTGGAAATCTCGGCTACGATTATTTAGCCATTAAAGACCAAAAAGAGTTTAAACTTCCAAAGCAAAACATTGCTGCCGGTCTTTTGATTTTTTATAAAAAAGACCGTTTTAAATTGATTGATGATGGGGCTGTAAATTATACTCCTGATCCAAAACGTTATTTTCAATGGGCAAAACTCTATGACACAAAATTTGACAGAAATATTCTCTTTACTAACACTCACTTTTCCACTGCACCCAAAGTTTGCGGCGCGGCAAACGCCCTTGTTGGCGAAGCATACCGAACAGTTGCAGCGGCAGAACTCGTTGAATTTTGGAAAAACAACTGCGATGAAAACACTGCACTTTTTGCTACGGGCGACTATAATAGCGAACCCATCACGATCGCTCAGCAGATTCTTCGTTCGCAAGCATTCAAACCAAGCTATTTGATTTCTAAAATTCCTAACGATCAAGGCACAGTGAATGTTCGCGCCGGTCACAATCCGCTTGTCCCCCATTTGATTGATTTCTGTTTTGTTAATCAAGATGCACAAACAGTTGAGAACTACTATCCTATTGTCCGCCGATTTGAAACCAACAACGACGGTCTTTTTGCGGGATACGCCAGTGATCACCGCGCTATTATGACTTTTTGTAATTATAAATAAGCAAAAATAAAAGCACACCAATTGGTGTCCTTTTATTTTTGGAGCTGCTGATGAGAGTTGAACTGACGACCTCATCCTTACCAAGGATGCACTCTACCTACTGAGCTACAGCAGCAGAACGATATATATTATACAGAATAAAGAAGTGATTGTCAATAACTTTTTTGCTTTTTTTGTCATATATTTTATAGCATTAAATGCGTCAGTATGTAAATACTATTATCGAAATTAAAAAAGGAGGTCAACTTATATGGAAAACCATAAGGCAAACAAATCTATCGGTTGCAGCGTTACTCAGTGCGCTTACCACTGCTCCGGAGAAAATTATTGTTCTTTGGAAAAAATCAATGTTGGTACACACGAGACCAATCCTACAATGGTAGAATGTACCGATTGTAATTCCTTCAAACCCAAAAGTTCCTGCTGCAATTAATTTCAACGGGCAGCCCAACTAAAAAGCAGAATGCTTGAAGCATTCTGCTTTTTATATTTTTAGATTCTTTAAAACGTCATCCAATGTTTTTGCCGACTGACTTAAATATTTTTCCTCAGTCTCAGAAAGCGGAATATCCAGTATTTTTTCCACACCGTTTTTACCGATAATACATGGAATCCCCATACAAACATCACGTATTCCATAATGGCCGTCTACCAACGATGAAACCGTCAATACAGAATGTTCATTTCTTGTAATTGCCTTAACAATCCTATAGACACTCATCGCAATTGCGTAATACGTGGCTCCTTTTCCATCAATGATTTTGTAGGCCGCGTTTTTAACCTCATCATATATTTGGTAAAAATTTTCTTTCTTGCCATTTGTTTGACAAATTTGCAAATATTCATCTAAATCAATTCCGGAAACATTGGCACTGCTCCAAACAGCAAGTTCGCTATCACCGTGTTCTCCAATGATAAAAGCGTGAATATTGCGCATATCAACACCAAGATGTTCCCCTAACAAATACTTAAATCTTGCAGTATCAAGCACCGTTCCGGAGCCTATTACTTTTGAGGAAGAAAAACCGGACAATTTTAAGGTAACATACGTCAAAATATCAACCGGATTTGATAATACAAGCAAAATACATTCTCGGTTTATCTCTGTAATCTGCGGAATGATCTCCTTGAAAATCGCAACATTCTTTTCCGCAAGATCCAGTCGGGTTTCCCCTTCTTTTTGCCCTGCTCCCGCAGCAATAATGATAAGCGCACAATCAGAAAGATCACTATAATTCCCGGCATACACCTTCACCGGATGAGCAAACGGCAAACCGTGAACTATGTCCATCGCCTCGCCCTCTGCTTTTTTCTGATTGACGTCTAACAAAACAATCTCTGAAAAAGCTCCGTGAATTGCCATCGTATATGCTGTTGCGGCACCAACAAAGCCGCAACCGATCACAGCGCATTTCTGTTCATTTATCAACATAATCATCTCCTTTGAGATTATTATGTTGCAAAGTTAACTATTTATGTTGGCAAGAACAGCAAAAATATCCTTCCAGGTTTACTTCGTAATGATCATCAGCCAATTGAAACTTCAATTTTCGGGCAAGGGTTTCATAATTTAGTGGCAAAGTCACTTTCTTGACACCACGAATTTCCATTATACTTAAAATCGATCTTGCCAATCCATCTGCAAGATCAACGTCCTCCCCCATATCAAGCCACAATATTTCACCAAAATCATTTTGATATTTAAAAATTGCTCCCATTCCAATAACGTCGGCATCGTCATGTATCGCAATAATATGATGATCCTCGCTACAAGTCAAACCTGCTTTTTGGCATAGTTTGGCTCTTTCCAACGGGCTTTTAACAGTTAAAATCTGTATCACTAAAATCCCTCCCCATTGAATTTTGGAATAAAACTTTCTTTTTGGGTTTCCCCGTCTTGAATATACGCATTTTTTATCCCAATTTGTAATGCGAAATTGATTATATCATCATATTCCTTTTCAGTCAACGTTCTATTCAGTTGCGCAACAGGCAACTCACCAATTGGCGTATATTGATTCATAATACTGATTATAATATCATCACCAAATGTATGATAAATCTTTTGCAAAACTTTCTTTGAATTTTCAAGATAGCCCGGCAAAACCAAATGCCTTACTATAACCCCACGCTTTAACATATCATTTTGGTCATATTTCGGTTTACCAACCTGCTCAACCATTGCTTTTAAAGCATTAAAAGCAACGTAATCATAGTCAGTAACAAACGAAAGTTGTTTTCCTAGAGCCTCATCAGCATATTTGTAGTCAGTTAAATAAACCGAAACTGTATCTGAAAGTTCTTGAATTGCCTCAACTCTTTCATATCCCGATGTGTTATATACTATAGGTAAATGTAAACCATTGTTTCTGGCTAATGCAACAGCCTGTTTTAAGTGTAACCAATAGTGTGTCGGTGTAACAAAATTAATGTTATGGGCGCCTTGATCCTGTAAACGAATCATTGCATCACTCAGTTCAGATATAGTCACGTCTTTTCCAAGACAATTGCGGCTCAAAACAGCGTTTTGACAATATAGGCACCCAAGACTGCATCCAGAGAAAAAGATAGTACCCGAGCCATTTTCGCCCGAAATACAGGGCTCTTCCCACATATGCAAAGCCGCTCTGGCGACTTTGATATTATCACCAGATACACCACAAGCCCCCGACGCAATTGTTCGATCAACCCCACAACAACGAGGACACAAATTGCATTTATTTATCGAAAACATATTTTTTCCTTAAACATAAGTAATTGATTATAAAGAGACGACGAACAATGTTCGTCGTCTCTTTGCAAATTATTAACCAACGATACCGGCACGAGTAATAGACTCTGTAAATTTCTTTTGCAATGTAATAAACAAAATAAACAACGGAGCTATGTACAGCACCAAGCCCGCACGCCAAATCGGGAACAATTCGTTTTTATTCGTTCCGGCATAAGGACTATCAGATGCCGTAAGTTGTGAACGCATATTGTCCATAACAAACGGAAGCGTATCGAGTTCAGGCATGAACAGCGGAATGGTATAGAAGTCGTTCCAATACCATACCAAACAGAACAAAAATACTGTGGTAAATGCGGGACCCGCATTAGGTACCAGTATTTTAACAAAGGTTCCGATTGCACCGCATCCGTCAATACAAGCAGCCTCTTCCAGTTCCTTGGGGAAACCGCTAAAGAATTGACGATAAATGAATACGAACAAGCCACTGCGGATACCGGCAGCAAACAAAGCCGGCAATATAACAGCCCAAAGAGTGCTAGTTAAATCAACATACGGCTCACTCATGATTCCGATACTGTTCAAACCGGTAAACATTGCCAAGGGATCAAAATAGCGGAAGCTAACATACATGGTAATATTAACGGTTTGAGGCGGAACAATCATCGTAAATACGAGCAGTGCAAACAGCAGGCCTTTTCCGGGGAATTTAAATCTAGAAAGACCATAACCTGCCATAGAACATACAACTACTTGAAGAATGGTGGGCCAAACAGCTGTGTTAAAGGTATTAACCAAAGCAGAACCATAATCCATAAATTCCCAAGCTTCAAAGAAGTTATTAATGGTAAAATGCTTGGGTATCAGAATAATGGTTGAATCATATACATCCATAGGATCTCTGATTGCGAATGATACGCAATAAATCAACGGATATAAAATGATATAACTCAAACCTACCAAGATCAGTGCGATTACAAGACTTACCAACAATTTTGACAGGATGTAGACAATCGAACGACGATCGGTGGTCTTGCCGGTTTCACTCTTTTTAAATTGATTTTTAATTGATTTAAAAATACTCATTTTAGCAATCCCTCCCGTCTAATCCTTAATAAGCAACTTCTGCAGTGCAATATAGACCAAACCAATAATAATAAAGATCAGGACAAAATACATCCACGACATAGCAGAAGCAGTTGCAAAGTCAAAGTTGCCGATCTTATTTTCAATCAAAATAAGCAAAACGTTATCATTGCTTGAGAATGAATCGATGATGGTATAAACAACGTTAACGATAATAATGGGAGAAACACTGGGGAAAGTAATCAACCAGAAAGTTTCCCAACCCGTTGCACCCTCAACGTCAGAAGCCTCATACAACGAAGGAGAAATACCTTGTAATGCTGCCAAGAACAACAAAATCTGAATACCAGATTGCCAAATGATATTGAAAATCTTATCAGATACCTTGGTCATGTATTCCAATACGCCCTCCGGCAAACCGGTATTATTAAGAATTTCTGTGGCATCAGTTACTGCAAACAATGTTCCCTTTGCAGCCTCACCCTGCATAACGGTTGCTGCATCTGATTCAGCGTTAAACGCTTTCATAACAACACCCGTAGTTACAATAACGGGAAGGAAGAAAATTGCTCTTACCAGACCTCTGCCAATAAATTTTCTATTCAAAAGAACTGCAACAAACAAGCTAAAAACAATAATGACAGGCACATTAACCAGCAAGTCGCCAAGCGTTGTGGTTAATTTTTGCACAAAGTCTGCATTTTTCAATGCATTCAAGTAGTTTTCAGCACCTGCCCAAGTAGTTGCATAGTTATCAAACATAGAAATGTGTGAAAACGAGAAATTCAAAGACATCAGCAACGGCTGTAAAAAGAAGAACAGAAAGCCCATAAACCAAGGCAAAACAAACATAAATCCAACAAAGCCCTGACGTTGTTCATATGAAATACCGCCACGCTTTTTCTTGAATTTAGGCAATGTGGGGTCGACTTTTTTGGTCTTTTTCTTTTCTTCGGTCGTTACAACTTTTTTCTTGGACAATTTGATTTTAATTTTTTGTACTTTTTTTGCGAGTTTTAAACGTTTCTTTCTGAGAGCTTTCGCCTGACGTGAAGTTGGTGACAATGTAGCTAATTTCTCATCAATTTCAGCAAAGACTTTATCTCTTGCAGCTTCGATCTCAGCAATATTAATTTTTTCAGCCATTATTTGTCACCTCCTACTACAACAAAATCAGTAGCGGGGATTTTTACACCATTGTAGGATACATCAGTATCACCATAATTAACGTATACCTTAGCGCCGTTTTCAAATGTTGTGATTTTCAAATTTTCAGTAACAACGGTATAATCAGTGATCGTAGAAATGCCTACGGCATCATAAACAACCTTCAAACGCTTATAAGCATTTGCCATATCCTCTCCGAGCAAAGCATACTCGGTAGAATAATAATAATTATAGGATGTATCCTTCAAGTTGTTTGAAGACTCGTAAGAAAGAACAGTGTACAAACCTACACCAAACTGTGCGGAACGTAAGATTACATCATCAGTTTCTGCACTCAAGTTCAGTGCGGGACCGGAAATTCGTGTCAATCCACGGAGCGCCACATGATAGAAAGGAACGTCATCTCTTGCAAAATAAAGTTCACTGCTATAAATAGGGGCTTCAACTACATTGTTTACCGCAGGAAATACATAAGCATTACCTTTGGAGGTAGTAATAATGCCATCAGTTTTCTCGGCAGCATTATTCAAAATAGATGTAACAGAATTGGTCATTGCATCTCTTGTATACTCATCATCTGCATTGTATGCAGGATAAGGATCATAACCAATTGTTGAGAAAGAATAGTTCTCAATTCCGGCATTTGAAGCTTCATCAACAAATTTAGAAGCAATTTCCATCATTGCTGCCGGACGGAAGAGATAATGCGGAGTACGTGTCTTATCAACACGATTTAATGAAATAATGAATGGGAACAGCGCTACAGGCGACAAATCCAATCCATAAACAGTAGAATTGATTTTAGTATATGAGCCGGACGGTCCAAAGAAATTAACCAAATCCACGTCAAATTGAAGCGGAACATTCAGTTCATCTGCAGTTCCCATCAATTGCTGAACGCCTTTTTTGCCGCCAAGCTTTGACTCGGGAACAACCTTGGTGCTTACGGAAGACTCCAAGCCGCCGCTATTCCAACCAATCATACCGCAAATCATATTATCTACGCCCAAATCTGACAGGTCAGTTAAAATTTCTTCTGCTTGTTCAAAAGTGGTCATAGAATCAACACCAACATATGGGAAACCAAGAAAATGCTTTGTGCGTTTATATGCGCCAATCAAAGTCACGTTCATAGGTGTGCCGTCATCTTTTTCTAAAGAATTCATTCCCAAGTCTTCTGTTAAGTATTGACGGTATTTTTGAGCCATTCCAATGTAATCCGCATCGTCGCCGGCCAAAGGATACACTCTCATTTTGAAGTTAGAGGGCAAAGTGTCTGAATAATAAACACCGGCACCTGTTGTACCTGCACCGGTACGACGGGTTTGCGAATCACGGAGTTTAATTATCGGATAAGCAAAATTATAACTGTTAAGCATACCGGAACAATATGCCTTTAAAGTTACGTTGGCTTCACTCTGTGTCATAACAGAAATAAAAGCACTGTCATTCTTTTTGATGCCATAAACGGGCAAATGAATGTTTTCGGTTAAATCAATACCATAAAAGTTTTCGTTAATTGATCCAACATCCGTCGGGTCTTTTGCATAAACGTAGCCGTCATAAACGTTAACGTTATGGAAAGATTGATTGAACTTCATCAAAGAGCCCATACCATCGGGCAACAGAATATATCCTTCATCTTTAGGATTACCTGCGCCGAACATCTGCATCATACCGATGCTTAAAATTCTGTTTTCCGCCATCTCGTTAATGGAATCGATAAGCAACTCAATTTCAAGATAATCATCTTTCAGAGTCAGCATCACAGGAATAATAAATCCTGTTTCATTGCTATCGAAAAAATATGAGATGATCTGGCTATCGCCATAGGTTTCTGTAAAAACATTTGCCTCAGTAGAATTAATTTCGTATGTTTGGAAGTTTTCTGTTATGTAACTAACAGACAATTGCATTTGAGAAAGTTTTTTCGTTTCAGCATTTGCAACATTATCACGATCACTGTCGAGCGGATTTGAGAAGAAAACTGAAGAATCTTTTTTGTTCTCCAAAGCATATTCGCCGGTTATATAATCGAGATACAAAGCAAGATTTTTGTTTTCAGATACCTTTTCATAGCTCTCAGGTATTGTATAGTTAGCAGAACTTTCAAATAAACTGGGATCTACCTTTTGCGAAATTACGTTTTCGGAACCATTTTCTGCAGATTCTGTAGATTCAGCATCTGTGACAGCCTCTTCTTCATCTGCAAAAGCACAAACAGAAAATAACGAAATAAGCATAAGGACTGCAAGGAGCAGCGATATTATTTTTTTAGTTTTAAACATATGTACTCCCCTCCTATCCTTGAGCTCTCAATGTAAGTTCGATATATATCGTCATTACGAAAGTGAATAATTGTTGCAACAAAATAACAAATAAATATACCAAGAAGAATATAATTGCCATTGCTACAACGGATAACAACATACACCAGATTGTTTTACTCATGGAGTAGTTGTGCAAACGCTTCATAGAAAATGTAAGCAACGATAAGAACCACAACCATGCGCAAACATTAACCATATTAATGAACACATATTCATCAGCGGTTACAACATTAGAAAAAATCGTGTCAAACACTTTATAAATGGTTAACGGGGTCAGACAATAACATGTATAAATGTAAATGTCTATCATCTTGCCCTCGCCTTCCAGCAAAGTACAAAGCGCCCAGTTTCCGACAACAAAAAGCAAAACGATAACACAAGAACGAAGCAAAACATTGAACAAATTAAAGTCATCAGCTTTGGCTGTGTTAAACAAGAAGCCTTTTGCAACAGAAACCATAATTTCGGATATTGTGAATAAAATCAAAAGGATTGTTGCCCAAAATACAGAGCCATTTCCCTTTTCTTTCATGTCTTCAACAGTATCAATCGGATGCGTTAAAATCAATAACGGATTTTTCTTAGCCTTTTCACGATAAAATAAGGCAACGCAAAAATCTTTAATAGCGTTCAAAAATTTCATTATTGATCACCGCCCTTCCGTGCTTTGATTTTTTTGATGATTTTTCGTCCATACTTTTTTGTAACAATCAAAGCAGCAAGGAGTAAAATCACAATTAAGATTACCCAAGTGAAGTTGGCTCTGATTACATCATCACGATAAAGCTTGTAAGTTCTGGAATAATTATTACGATCATTGCCGAGTTTAAATTCGTCCAATGCATCTTTATAATTTCCACGCAAATAATGAACTTTACCAAGGCCGATATGCGCCAACTCAGAGTTAGCATCATATTTTAATACAGTTTCCCACGGGCCTTGTGCTTCGTCATATTTACCCTGATTGTAATAACCAACCGCAGCGTGAAGGTCTTCACCAAAATCAGAAAGTTTGAAAATGGTAATTGCGCCGACACTGGAATCAATAACAACAGTTTTATCACCTAATTTAATTGCAGCCGAAGGACTGGTGAGCAAACCTTCTTGGATTTGATTGATTTGGTTACCTTTGTTTCCGTAAACAAAAATCAAATTGCCTTCTTTGTCGTACTCAAAAATTCTGCCAAGGTTGCTATCAAGCAAGGTGAAAAAGCCGTCATCATCCAAGCAAATATCAGCAAATACGTTACCTGCACCTTGGGTAGCACGTGTAATCAAATCGCCATAGTTTGAAGAAAGAGATGCATTTTGCTTACATGTACTTTTTTGCAACGGATCCAAAATATTCTTACCTTGGAAGTTTAATTTATAAACCTCCTCAGTAGAAGATTCGTTAGAAGCAACCATTGTGAAGATAAAGCCATTGTCATCAACAGTCAAATTGGAAAATTCGCTGGGAACATAGGTAGCAAAATAATCATCAACTGAATCGCCGCCGATTACACGATAAATATTTCTCCAATAAATATTTAAGTAGTCAATAACAGAAAGTTGAACTTCAGGTGCGCCAAAAAATCTAACAAAGGATCCCTTGGTATCAAACTCCATGATACCATCGGTGCTACCTTTTGAAATAACAAAGATAGAGCCATTGATACCGATACCGAGCTTTTGAGGACGGTATGTAAAGGATTCGTTAACATATTGTTGCGGCGGTGCGCCGAATACCAATACAACTTGACCATTCGAATCCATTTTTAAAACACGGAAGGAGTCAGGATCGCAAAGATATATATATCCCTTGTTATCCATACAAATGCCGCTTGCATTGATGACCTCAAGTTCTTCCCCATTCAAACCAATAAATTTATCAATTACTTTAACAAGTTTGAAGTTTTTGTCCAGAATTATGATTCTGCTTCGTGAACCTTCAGCACCACCATCTACGATATAAATATTTCCATCTTTTGAAAGATACATATCTGATGGATTGACAAATTCGTCAATTCCTACATCTGCGCCAAACAAAACCTTTTCAGGAATGTAACCGGCAGGACCATTAACAATTTCACCATAGTAGTCAAAGTTATATGCTGTATAAGGAATGTAGGCAAAAGCCGTGGTAGATACGAGCATAGCAATGACAATCATCGAAATAACGAGAGAAATAATTTTATTGATTTTTCTATTCATATCATTTCCCTCCTAACCCTTAATACCGGCATGTGACATTGTCTTAACGGTACTACTTTGTGCAAATATAAAGAATATAATTGCCGGAACCATCATTATGATCGAAGCAGCATACGCTTCACCGGCACGGCTTACGCTACCTGCCGCAGTAATCTGGCTGAGTGCTGCAGGAAGTGTTTTCAGTGTTTCGGTGTAAATGTAAGACGATGATGTTGCGTTCCAGTTACGTTGGAATGCGAAGATTGCCAAAGTCATCCAAGCAGGCTTAACACAAGGCATTACGATATTCCAAAGAATTGTCCACTCGGAAGCACCATCAATTTTACATGCTTCAATCATTGCCATAGGTATGGAATCCATATTCTGTTTCAAAAGGAATACGCCCATTGTAGCACCAATTTCAGGCAACCAATAAGCCAAATAAGAATCGATGATTCCCAAATAAGACATTACCAGATATGCCGGAACCTCCAATACTGCAGAATGGAACAACAAAGCCCATACAACAATATTAAAGATTAATTTTTTGCCCGGAAACTTATTTTTTGCCAAAGGATATGCACACATGGCAGCAGCCAAAATGTGAATAATGGTACCAACAATTGTATTTAATATGGAGTTAAATACGTATCTGGAGAAAGGTACCCAGGAAGACGATGTTAAATCAAACAACTGTGAGAAGTTCGCAAGTGTCGGATTTTTAACAAAGAAGCGAGGCGGAAAGATGAACAATTCGTTATACGGCTTGAAAGCCTGTAAAACCGCATAAATTAACGGCAACGCCATGATGGCACCATACAACAACAATAAAAGATATGTAGTAATGTCGCCCATAATGGCAATCTTATTTTTTCTAAGCTTTGACATAGTTCTATTCCACCTCCTTATTCATCAGAATATCTCTTGAGCAAGAGATTAACTACATACTTAAATCCAAGCATCATAACAAACAACACAACCGACAGCGCTGCCGAATAACCCATTTCAAAACGCGTATGTGCGAAGTCTGAAACGTGCAAAACAATGGTATGCGCTGCATAATCGACTGACGGGAAACCAACCAATGCCGATGAAATAGCACCAACAGAAAATGCTGTGGAAATCTGCATAACTGCACTAAACATCAAAGAGGGACCCATCTGCGGCAATGTGATATAGATAAGTTCTTGGAATCTATTTCTTACACCATCGATGGCACCGGCCTCATTAAGTGCGGGATCCAAGTTTTGAAGACCGGCGACCAAAGCAAGGAAGCCTGTTCCCAAACTACACCACAACTGAACAATAATAACTATAGTAAGCATATAGTTCTTATCGGCCAACCATTGAATCGGCTCTGAAATAACATTAAGTTGCATCAATGTTGAATTAAGCAAACCGTACATATCACCGGAAAACACATACTGGAAAATAAAATAAATGTTAGCAAGTGTAGGTGCGTAAAAAAGTACGGTAAAGAATGCACGACCAACCGGCGGCAAATCGTTAATAAACCATGCAAAGATAAAGCATAAGATATAACCAACCGGACCGGTAATAATAGCAAACTGAATGGTGTTCTTAAGAGCGATCAAAAAGACGTCATCCTCAAGAAACATTCTAAGATAGTTGTCCCAACCAATAAAAAGCGGGGCGTTGATAATGTCATATCTTGTGAAAGAAAGCACAAAACAGGACACAACCGGTATTATTGTGAACAGCGTAAAGAAAATCAAAAACGGTGCCATCAGAATATAGTTCCAATAGCCTTCCTTCGCCTGACGCCAAGTAAGAGAACACTTCTCAGAGAAGGTAAGTTTCTGCTTTTTCAGAAGTTCAAGTTCTTTTTGTTTTGAATTCAAAGCAACTGCCATTAAATATCAGCCTCCTCCGGAATTGAGAAATGGTACTCAGAACGTTTTCTCCAAATCTCATTGTTAATTTGATCGTCATAATAGAATAACATTTCGCGCTGATTGCTATACTCATTTGTTACGGCACGGAATGCGTTGGTTACCATACGGCTGACATAGTAACCGCCGATAACTTCACCGATTTCCTTGACACTCTTTCTTTGCTCTTTAATCATTACAGCATGATCATGATCCCAACCGATCATATCGAATGCCTCAAGGTTTGCCGTGGTGTATCTGGCAACAGAACCAATTGCCATTTCTACACGTCTACCATACTGAGCAGCAATATCAGCGGATGTCCACCAATTAATGAATGTCCAGGAATCCTTTTCTTTTTGTTCTTTAACTTTTTTAGATTTCGCTACACTTTTGATTACGATACTGGCAGTAAGACCGGAAGACTCTTCCGTTCTGTTAATCTTGCCTGTTTTCTCATCAACGGTTCCGGGAATAGGAGCCATAGCCCACAATCCACGAAGCTCAGGAGCGGAATTATCAATAAATGTTGCCTGAGAATACGGTTGGAATGCCAAAGGCATCTCGCCGCTTCTGAAACGAGCATAAAAACTATATGTAATCGGGAAACTATACATTCTATAGTAATCAGTCCACTTTGTAAAGGCGTCAACCGCGTATTGCTCTGTAAAGCAAGTGCGAGAGCCATCTGCAGAATAGACAGATCCATCTCTCTGCTGAATCAGAGTAAAGAAGAGACCGCCACCGGTATTTTGGTTCAAACCAACCGTCATGTTATTGGACTGAATAACCGGAAGAATGGCATCAAATTCATCCCATGTATTCGGTGCTTTAATGCCCAACTCAGCAAATACGTCAGTACGATAGAACATCATTTCAAAGTTCTGAGTTTCAGGTAAACCAAAAGTCTTAACGTATTTAGAGCCATCCTCTGTGGTAGTATTTACAGTATACGGAGCCATTGCATAGGTTGAAAAACGAGAAACAACTTCGTCGTATCCTTCCATATCCTGCAGTTCAACCAGAGCGCCACGAACACCAAGGTTGATGGGCTCAGTTCTGGAAACGTGAAGCGCAACGTTGGGACCTTTACCGGCAATAATTGCCTTAGACAAAATTCCAAGAGGAACCAGTGAAATATTAACACCAATGCCTGTTTGCGGAGTAAAGTAGTTATCAGTCAAGGTTTTCAAAGCGATTGCTTGGTCACGACCTGTACCTACCCAAACGTCAATTGCGCGTTCGCCTTCTTCAGCGTCACCGCCAACACCGGTGTAATCGTCTACGAAAGAAGACCAGAAAGAACGAATTTCATGGCTAAGACCCTGAATAAAGGTAGCCTTTTGTGAGGGAAGATTTGCACCGCTTCCTGCGATATAAATTTTATCCAAGCTCAAAGGTTGATCACGGATGTCCAACAACCAGTTACCCAGAGAACTGATATTGTCTTTAAATCCGGAAAGACGTTCCGGAATAGAATAGGGCTTTTGGATAAAATCTTCCATCTGAACAACAAGAGTGTTCAAAATTTCAGAATCACCGCCGCCTTTGCCATCATTTAAAGAATCAACATAAGCCTTTGTTTCTCTCATTGATTCGATTGCAGAAGACATCATTTCCTCAAGATCAGAAATTCTGGTAAACAATTGATAGTCGCGATTGGTATCCGGAGTAATACCGGTGATCAACACGATTTTTCTATATATATAATTTAATTGGTAGACAATGTTCTCAACATCGCGGTATGTACTGGACAATTCACCAATACATGCTTCCAAAGAAAGCGTGTGAGTGCCCGCTGTCAAATAAAACTTATAGTTTTCATTTTGGCCGTCCGCAGTTTTGCGACCGGCAACGGTATATTGATATCCTGTTTTGTAATCAAATTTAATACTATAAGCCTCTTTAAAAGGAATCTCATTGTCAATATACAATGTTCTGTAAGAGGCTTTGCCGCGCTGATATGACTGTCTATAGCGGAACGAGATTTCATAAAGACCATCTTCAGGAACCTCAATTGTCCAGTTTACACGATTTCCGCTCTTAGCCCAGTTTGTGCCGCCCAAGGTGTTATATACAGTTGTGCTGACACTATAAGGTGTAATTTTAGCATCACTGCGGTCAAAAACCATTTGGATAAGAGCATCACTCTTATCAGTAAATTGTTCGGCCTCAATGTAAGCATCACCTGCAGCATTGGTAATCATTTCTGTAGATTCTTGTGCACCTGCAGAAAGAGCATTTCCCAAATACTCATCATATGTAATCTTACTACCGGCGTTGTGCAACTTAATGTAGTCCAAGCCAAAAGCGCCGTTTTCCAAATTGATCGTAAGCGTATGAGTACCTGCGGTCAAGTAGTATCTGTATGAATCCAGATATCTTCCCTCTGCATCACTCACATCTTTTGTGATCCAGTCAGGAGCTTGAATCTGATTGGGAAGCAATTCATTGCCAACTTTGTCGTGAGAAATCTTTCCATCAGTCAGCTCGTTAATCCAAACGCGCTTTAAATTCAAAATTCCGGACTCTTCAAAGGGATATTTTCCATCAATCATCAAACCGGTTTCGATGTCGTTACCGTTTTCATTTTTGATGGGAAAATATTTGAGCTCTACGGCATACATACCGGTTTCAGGAACCTCAACGGTATATACAACATTGCCGGTGTTTTTGATAACAGCAACACTTTCTTCACCCTCAAAGGTTGCTTTGTTCTCCACGTCAGCAGTGGCAGACGTGTAAGCAACACCATCAACTTCGATGGTCGGCAAAGATACGTCATAAGCCGCATATTTGTCATAATAATCAGCGTAGAGATTATCTCTGACAAAACCCGTTAAATAACTTTCAGTTTCATTAGGGTTTGCTGAATTCAAAAATTGATCCGCATTATAACCACCATCTGTCGCAGTGGATTGATCTGCGGTAGCTTCAGTCTCAACAGTCTCGCCCTCGGCAAATGCAATGACACTAAATGAAAGTGTCAATACAAAAACAAGAAGAAGACATATAGAAGACCGAAACAGCTTCTTTAGTGTACATCTGTTTGACATTGCGTTACCTCCAACATTTTGATTACAAAACAAGATGGTTATATTTTGTGTTTTGACATAAAGGTTTTTATGCAAATTGAATAAATAATGACAAAAGTACAAAATAAGGCATCTTATATATGTTTTAGTTTATCATATTATATAAACAAATTCAACAATAAATTAGTAAAAATAATAGTTTTTTTAAATTTTTTCGAATATTTTTGATAGCTTTTTTGATTTAATTTATTTTCAGACAGATTTCATTTTGTTCATAGTGCACAAAAAATCGAGCGTTTGAAAACAAACGCCCGATTTTTGTATATTTTGTACAAATGACATTTTATCGAGAATTCAAAAGTCCCTGCTTGATATCCCACAACTTTTTAGAAAGATCAACATAATAAGTATGGGGATTTTCAAATCGTTTTACCTCATCCCAAAGCTTGTCAATTTGTTCAGCGCAAAAAGCTCTCGAATCTTCAATTTTGGGGATATCATACACCAGTTTTCCTTTGTCAAAAATCCTTTTACAAAGCGGAACAGCGGTAAAATTTTCCACCCATTTTTTCTTCCAAACATGAATGGGATCAAACAACAAATACGGCTTACTTTCATCTATTGTTTCATCATGCAGCGCTATGACATCAGCAATAGCCTTACCGGTTTCGTTTGAATATAATCGATACACCTTTTTAAAATGGGGATTGGTGATTTTTTCAGGGTTTTCAGAGATTTTTATTCTCGGAATAATCTCCCCTTCCTTTTCAACCGCAGCAAGTTTGTATACACCGCCAAACACAGGCTCACTCTTAGAGGTAATCAAACGTTCTCCCACGCCAAACATATCAACCTGCGCACCTTGAAGAATCATTTCTCTGATAATATATTCATCAAGTGAATTCGATGCCATGATCTTACAATCAGGATATCCTGCCGCATCCAATACCTTTCTGATTTTTTTAGAAAGATAGGTAATATCGCCCGAATCAATTCTAACCGCAACAGGTCTGCAACCCTTGGGCGCCAACACTTCGTCAAAAACTTTTATCGCGTTCGGCAATCCGGAATGAAGAACATTATAAGTATCAATCAAGAGCACACAATTGTTAGGATACGTTTCAGCATACGCGGCAAAAGCTTCGTATTCAGTATCAAATGTTTGCACCCAACTATGCGCCATGGTTCCACCGCTGGGAACACCATACAACATATCTGTCAGCACGTTTGAGGAACCGGAACATCCTGCAATATAAGCAGATCTTGCACCCAGCACAGCACCGGCATATCCTTGCGCACGACGAGCACCAAACTCTGAAACCGTTCTTCCCTGCGCCGCACGAACAATTCGATTGGCCTTGGTGGCAATCAAGGACTGATGATTAATGGTTAACAGAATCATGGTTTCAACAAGCTGCGCTTGAATTGCAGGACCACGCACCGTCAAAATCGGCTCACCGGGAAAAATCGGCATTCCTTCCGGCACCGCCCACACATCACACGCAAACTCAAAATTAGATAAATAATTTAAGAATTTTTCATCAAAAATCTTTTTCGATCGCAAAAACGCAATATCTTCCTCAGAAAAATTCAAAGTTTTCATATATTCAATAATCTGTTGAAGACCTGCTGCAATTGCAAAGCCACCACCATCAGGTACGTTTCTAAAAAACATATCAAAATAAACTATTTGGTCACCCTTGCCTTTTAGCAAATAACCATTACTCATAGTAAATTCATAAAAATCATTCAACATACTCATGCTGAATTTTTTATCAAAAAACATATTTCTTCCTCCGTTTTAGCTTTTTTATAATTATACATTATTAAAAATGAAAATGTCAACAAATCTACAAAGCAAATGTTTGAAATTTATATTTTAAAAAAGCAATAGCAACATTCGCTCTTATCTCTTGAAATGTAATATTTAGTATGTTAAAATCTAATTAGTATATAAAAAAGAGGAGAATTATATGAAACGTATACTGGTTGAAAATATATTTGATGAACTCTATAAACAAACATTCAATGAGGCATACGGCTATATTTTAGCAAAAACGGGTGACCCCATTGTTTCTCTTGATGTTTTAAAAAAGTCATATACTGATCTTTTTAATTTCCTATTAAAACAAAAGAAAGACAACATAAAAAACAAACGAATCCATCTCTTCAAAATCATTCAAAATAACTTAATTGCTGACAAAGAAACAAGTCAGCCCATTGATGACAAAAGCAACATTACAGACGATATTTTTTCCTCTTTGCAGCAAGAGCTTGACATTGAAATATCTCAACCCAAAACCCAAGAAGAATTAGAAGCAATGTTGGATGAACTTTTAAACCTCATTGCAAAGCAACCTGAAGCCCTACGACGCGCCTTCATTCTATATTTCTTATTTGATTTCAAAACAAGCCAAGTTGCAAGCGAACTTTGCATAAGCGAAAAAGAGGCAGAAAAGTACATTTTAGATTTAACAAAACAAGTACGTTCACTTTTTAGCCCCATCACTGAAGAACAACCGGAGGAAACCAAATGAAAGTAAGCGATTTACTCAATCAATTAAAACGCTACATTGCGCCAAACCCCGAAGCAATACAGGCGGAAATTTATGCCGAGATTCGCGCCACACAACGAGCAAAAAAATCTTTTTATTTTAAGTTAATCGGCGGTTGTGTCTCTATCTTTTTAATCGTAACGGGGATCAGTTTTTATTTATGGAACTACTTCACCTTTGATTCTTCCACCAATATTACCGGAGACGTTGCAAACCTCAGCCCCATAGTTTACGTTGCACCCAAATACGAAAAAAATAACGCCGCTCTCACCAATGCTTCAATCAACATTGTAACCAAGAACAGCATGAGCGTCAAAGAAGTAGAAAAATGTATATCTTTCACGCCCGAAGCATCGTATACAATAAAGAAAAAAGGGATCAATCGTTTTGAACTTAACCTCAATGATCAATTAAAAAGCAATACATCTTATACTCTAAGTTCAAAAATTGAAAACAAAACCATCTATCGTTGGTCTTTGCAGACCGAATCCCCTTTTCAGATCACAAATGCCTATCCTGTCGGCGAACATGAAATTGATATCAACACTGCTATCGAAGTCAGTTTTTCCGAAAGCGGCGTTAATGCATTTGAAGAATATTTTAATATCGTTCCAAAAGTACCGGGCACGTTCAAACACAATGGTAGAAATTGGCTCTTTCTGCCTTCCGAGCCTCTGCAACCATACACCGTTTATACTGTCAGCATTTCTTCCGATATCGCCAACACCGACGGTGAAACGCTGAATGAAGATTATGTTTTTTCATTCACAACCGGCCCCTCTGACGACAAATGGGCTTACGTCGACAATAACACCTTTGATATTGCAGATATTTTTTCCACGAACACCGTTCCGTATGTGTCAGTTTATGCCAAAGGAATGACCTCGGCAACAGCAGACATTACGATTTATAAACTTCCTGACAGTCAGTCTTATCAGGACCTTCACTCAAAATACAACAAAGATGCCATCATTTCCGCAAACATCATTAATGATGTCAACGCACTGCAATGTCCGATACAATCGCAATTTTCCGTTTCTGCCATCAAGTCTCCCGACAACGACCAATTGTATTATTTCAATTATCCCAAAGAGATGGAAGCCGGCTACTATGTAACACAAATCAACTGGAATGGCATAAAGTTATATCAGTTATTGCAAATCAATGATTTGATAGTATATGCCGCTGCTCACGATGGTTCATATGTCGTTTGGGTCAACAACGCTCAAACTGCCCTTCCTGCAGATAATGTTGTTGTAAAAATAGGTGATCAAACCGAAAAAACCGATCAAAACGGCATTGCCACAATAAAGAAAACCGATGACGACGCTGAAAGTACCTATATTTCAATTTCCGCAGACACAATTCTCCCCTACATTCTTCACGCTCAAAATTCTACCGACGAAACACCCAACGCTATCAGCGACTACTACACCTTCCTCTATACAAACAGCACGATTTATCACGAAAATGACACATTAAAGGTTTGGGGAACGGTAATAAAAAGATTTCAAAATTCTAAGGAACCGACAGTCACATTATACGCCCATTGGAACGACACAGAGTATGCTGTAAAATTAGACTCAAACGGTGCTTTTAATTTTGAGATACCAATTAAAAATTACAAACTTGATCAATACAGCGAACTGGCTTTGCGCATTAACGGTTATGACTGTAACAGTAAATATTTTGCTGTTGTTGACTACGAGTTGCCTGCCTATTCGCTTTCAATGCAAGCTGATAAAAATGCATATTTTGCAGGCAATGAAATTCATTACAATATTAACGCTTCCTATTTTGACGGAACACCTGTCGGCAACCTGTCACTGAATGATAACAACAACGCAACATTGGTTACCGACCATCTTGGAACCGCACAATATTCAAAAGCAGCAAAAATTGATCCGGAAGTTTACGAGTATACCTTAAGCAGTTGCAAACCGCAAATCAACTGGCAATATTTTGAAACAAATTCAAGCATTGGTGCAACTGCTTTTGCAGAAACTCCGACATTGGTTTTTGAAAACAATGAATTTTTAGGCGCGGAACTCAAAAAAGAAACCAACGGATATACCATAGATATTAAAACCAACAAAATAACCCTCGATAAAATCAACCAAATGTCTGCTTCCGAGTTTTCAGACATTTATGAGGATACCCCGACAGAGTATTTTTTAGGTGATGCTGTAGACAAAAAAATCACACTCGAAATACACGAGATCACTTATGACCGCAATAAAATCGATAGTTATTACGACCCGATTCAAAAAAAATTACAGTTTAAATACGAATACATTCCCAAAGATTCAGTCATTAAATCAGACACTTTCACCACAAAGGATGGCTTGGCGACATTAGAAAATTACGTCATTCCTTCCTCCGAAGGAATTCGTTATTTAAAACTTTCTATGAAAGATGCGGCAGGAAAAAATTGCTTTGTTACAATTTATATTGACCACCAAGTTGAAGAAGATAGAGATCAATACGAATTTTCCGGCATCGACCATAACGCTGATAAAAACGAAAAATTGCTGTTCAACGTTTACGATCCTAATACCAAGCAAAAATTGATCGGCTCATTTGTTTACTTGGTTGTAGGTGACGACTACTTCAAAGCAGGTATCTCGGAAAGCGGTAGTGCCTCATTTGTGTTTGACGAAAAGTGTTTGCCGGACGTAACGTTGTTTGGCGCTTATTTTGATGGAAAATTTTTACATCCTGTCACACCGCACAACATTACAGCGGATATTTCCGAGAAGAAGTTAAACATCCAGATTGTCTCCGACAAGAAAGAATACGCTCCCGGTGATACCGTAACACTTGACGTTGTTACAACAAATCCTGAAGGAGCCCCTGTTAATGCTTCTTTCAATATTAACGTAATGGATCAAGCCCTCTTGACAATTGCAGACAATAATGGTGATATTTTATCCGAACTTTATTCACCCAGAGCACCCATGGATATTTATTCCTCACTTTATATTCAGCAATACGGTGAAGGAGGCGGAGGCGGAGAATCAACACGCTCGGATTTTGAAGACACTCCCGCATTCATCAATGGACAAACAGGTGCAGACGGCAAAGCAAAAGTTTCCTTCAATTTGCCGGATAGTTTGACTCGTTGGACAATCAGTGCACGCGCCATCACCAAAAATGCTGCTGCTAACGATACGCAAATTGAAATTGTCTGCACTAAAGATATGTTTATTTCAGCGAAAGCCCCTGTCGGCGCTAAACCGCTTGACGATATCGTTATTCCCTACCGTTGTGATGGTTCGAAAATCTCAAAAGATAGCACCATCAACATAACCGCAACGCTCTTGAAAGACGAGGCCGTCATCGGCACACAAAATGCTCAATATGACGCTACTAAATTACAATATTTTAATTTTGGTAAGCTAAAAGAAGGAAGTTACTCTATTCAAATAGATGCAACCTCCAAAACCGCTACCGACAGCATAAAAATACCTTTTGAGATTGTTTCAAGTAATCTCACTGTGAATACCATTAGTCAGCTGAATGAGCAATCCGATAGTGTCAGCGAACTGATACTAACGGATATACAATACGAACAATATACAAAACTGCTAAACCAATTATTGATTAGTGGAAGCAGACGTATTGACCACGCCATTGCCGAACAATATGCACTGGCAATCAGCGAACACTTTGACCCCCTTGCCTACACAGATGTTGATTGGGAATTTTTGAACGATTTCTGCATCAACGGTGGATACGCTCCTTATGTTGCCAGTGGCGAAAGCGACCTATTTTTGACTGCACGCATCGCTTCCCTCTTCCCCGAGGAGATTGACAAAGAATTCGCTTTATGGTATTTCAACGGCATTTTAAGCAACAAAGACGCCACATTGGAGGATATACTCTGTGCGCTTTGGGGCAAGGCATCATTACATGAAGCAGTTGAAAAGGATCTTGCTTATTATTACGGTGAAGGCAATACGCTCAGCACCGAGCAACAATTGTATATCGCACTTGCCTATGCCTACAGTGGAAACCATACCGCCGCAAACGAAATTTATTTAAAGCACATTCAGCCAAAGCTGATAAGAAATTCATCCGGCGCTTATCTTGAAGACAAAGATCCTTATATCATGGATCGTTGCAACAGTATGCTTTCTTTCTTGACAAGTCGCATCTCTTCAAAAGACGCCGATGCCATTTTATCATATCTGCAACAGAACGATTCAGAGACCGTTTTGCTCAGTCTTGAAATAATCGCCTATCTCTTGGATTACACACCAAACCTGGAAGGCAAAAACAGTGCTAAAATCACATTTGCAAACGGCGACGAGACTATCGTTGAATATCCAAAAATCGCGCCTTTTACATTCAAAATGAATCCCGAGGATTCTGTCGGTCTTACAGTCGAGTCTTTGCAAGGCGAGTCTATCGTCCGATTTAACAGTTCCACAAGCAGCACATTTATTCAAAAGAACGGCAAAAAAATCGGTGCCATTCCTTGCTATATTCCGCAGGTTGTAAATCTCGGCGATGATATGCCGATCAACATATCGGTTAACACAGACCAATTGAAAAGTAATAAAATAAACATCGTTTTCCCAAGTGGCATCCGCTATCTTCAAAAATACATTGCCACCAACGACAACGTGTTTATTGAAGCATCAAAAGATTCTCGCTTTTTAACCATAACAACTGCTGATGTTGGTAATGTCGACATTACTCTCTACTGCAAAGCAGCTTTACCCGGTTCATTTGTTTTTGAACCAATGATTTGTGTTGAAGACGAAAATCTAAATTACTTGGCAACCGACCCCTGCGAAATAACAATTGTAGATATTTTAAATCCAATTGAAGAAATTTCTGATGAAGAAGTTGCTGATGAAGAAACTTCTGACGAACAACCCCCATATGAAGAAATAACTCCGAACGAACCTTAAAACCACTAAATAACTATCCCCCACGGGAGACGAGCTCCCGTGGGGGATAAAAAGAAAAAAGACGAACTGAAAAGTTCGTCTTTTTAATTTTGTTAGATCTTTTGTTTAACTCTGGCAGCCTTACCAACGCGATCTCTAAGATAGAACAACTTGGCACGGCGAACCTTACCTTTACGTACGATCTCAACCTTTTCAACATTGGGAGAGTTGACCAAAAATGTCTTCTCAACACCAACACCATAAGCGACTCTTCTAACCTTAAAGGTTTCAGCAATGCCGCTGCCACGCTTGGCAATAATGGTACCTTCGAAAACCTGAATTCTTTCACGGTTTCCCTCTTTGATCTTCGCATGAACCTTAACGGTGTCACCAACGTTGAGTTCAAAACGATTCTCTTTTACTTGCTCACCTGTTACAGCTTTGATATAATCCATTGTAACTTCCTCCTTAAAATTCGGACATTCGTACGAGCAATTGCAGAGGACTGTCCGTATAATCACCAAGATATCATAACATACTATTTTCGATTTTGCAAGTACTTTTTATAATTTGTATTTTCAGAAAATCCAAACGTGGTTTGTTTGGGTGAAATTCTGTATGCTAAAATTGCTATTATCCACGTTACAAAAGTATTTAAAACCGCATACGGCGCCACGGTTACAAGGGTCGCCTCAAAGCGTTGGTAACGAAGATGACGTCCCAAAACATCAAACATCTCAAGCCAACAGGTATTACCGAGAAACGCTCTTCCGATTAGCAAAGATATTAACATTATTAAAAAAGCATTTACAATTGCTGCCACGCTCATCGTCCCAAGGCTTGTAATCATTGTATCAAGCCAACCGTATGAAGTCGCCGCAGCAATTAACAAAATTACTAAAACGACAGGTATCAGCATCAGCACATTTGAAAAACCAAAATAAAACAACGAGTAAATCAATTGACTGATCACAGCCACCGTAACAGCAGGTCCAACGCCCAATGCAGCAGCGGCATAATAAGTTCCGACATGTTCCAGCCGCATCGGTAACCCGCAATAATAACATATGCCAAAACAAGCAAAATTAGCAATTAAACAAAAAATGACTTTGAAGGTCATATTTCCCTGTTTTCTATTCATAAACAACAATAAAAACACCTCTTATAAGCTTAATTCATCCAACGTAAGATAATAAGCCGACAACATATTATCCATAAAATATTGCACACTTTTTAGTGGAATGGCACGAATTTTTGCCACCGTGCTTTCTTTAGCAGTTACGAAATCCTGATTTCCTGCTCTGATTTCTTGGATGCATTTTAAAAGTGCGCTGATGCGATCAGCTGCTTTAATAATTTGATACGACAGCTCGTCCGGTTGAAAATATTCACTATACTTTGCGCACAGTTGCGGTGGCAAAGTATTAAGCAAAGTTTGTTCTGCCTTCTTTTCTACTTCCTTATAGACATTGCTCATCTGAGAACTGATATATTTAACCGGAGTCGGCATGTCGCCGGTAATGATTTCAGACGCATCATGAAACAGCGCAGCCTGCGTAATTTGATCGACATTCAGTGTTCCGCCAAACATTTCATTTTCAATATTGGCAAGCGCGCCTGCAAGAACTGCGGTTTCAAAACTATGTTCCATTAAATTTTCCTCTCTGTCATTATGCATCAGACCCCAACGATTAATATATTTCATTCTTGAAATCAGTGCAAAAAAAGCGTAATTTTCCATAAAAAAATCCTTAATTTTACCAAAAAATCTTCAAAAGTATAATTTAATTATACCAAATATCTTTTCTTTTGCAAGAAAATATGTTAAAATACTTTAAAAAGGAGGATGAACACCATGGTTGAACAAGGCGGATTGCATACACTGGGTGATGTAAAAGCTTTAGTTTTATATATTTTACATGCTGCTTCCTGCTCACTGGAGAGAGAGCATTTAACCGAAATTATTCTGAACGACGGCTTAGTGGATTATTTTGATTTTTCACAAGCGCTTCAAGAATTATTGGAAGAAGGATTGATTGACATTGCTTCCTCGGATGAAATGAATACATTTGTTATTACGAACATTGGCATTCAAACTAAGGAATTATACGAAAAGAATCTTCCCTTCAACGTTAAAAAACACGCGTTGGCCGCGCTGACAAGAGTACTTGCAAAAATCAAACGCGACAGTAACACCCATGCCGATATTGTTGCAACAGAAGGCGGCTTTCACGTCACTTGTGCTTTGACAGAAAATAACAAAATATTGCTTGAATACAAAGTTCTTGTACCCGATGAAATGCAAGCTCATATTATTGCGGATCAATTTTTGAAAAATCCAACCGAAAAGTACCAAAGCATGATGGCTGCACTCATCGACGAAAACCTTTTTAACTAACACATAGCAGGCGTTCGCAAAGAGCGCCTGCTACAATTATTTAACGGCTCATAGCACAACATGTGCCCATAATTTGACATTTTATAAAGAGTATAGTACAATATAAAGTATATTTTTATAACGGAGGCCACTATGGCAAAAAAGAAACAATATACAAATGACGATATCCGAAAATTAGTCGGTGCAGACCGCGTCCGTCTGCGCCCCGGCGTAATTTTCGGTTCTGATGGTTTAGAGGGATGCAAGCACGCAGTCTTTGAAATTCTTTCTAACTCAATTGATGAAGCCAGAGAAGGATATGGTAACGAAATCATCATCACCAGATACAAAGACCATTCCATCGAAATCGAGGACTTTGGTCGCGGTGTACCCGTTGATTTTAACAACAAAGAAAACTGCTATAATTGGGAACTGGTTTACTGCGAATTGTATGCAGGCGGCAAGTACGAAAAGCATAGCGGTGCCAACTATGAATATTCCCTAGGTCTTAACGGTTTGGGCGCGTGTGCAACACAGTATGCTTCGCGGTACATGGATGTCACTGTTTATCGCGAAGGCAAAAAGTATTCCCTGCACTTTGAAAAAGGCAACAATGTTGGTGGACTTACAAGTGAAGAGAGCACACGTAAAAAGACAGGTACCATCACACGTTGGCTTCCCGATTTAGATGTTTTTACCGACATCAATATTGAAAAAGAATATTTTGAGGATGTTCTGAAAAAACAAGCAATCGTTAATGCAGGCCTGAAACTGACCTTCCGCAACGAAACCAATACCGGCTTTGAAACCGAGCAATACTATTACGAGCACGGCATCGAAGACTATATTTCCGGCATCGCAGGCGAAAGCGCCATGTGCTCCCCTGTTTATTGGACGGATGAACGTGTCGGCAAAGATCGCGACGATAAAGATCCCTATAAGGTTAAACTTTCTTGTTGCTTTACTTTTTCCAACAGCGCAACATTGCTTGAATATTATCACAACTCCAGTTTTCTTGAGCACGGCGGTGCACCTGATAAAGCTTTAAAGTCTGCCTTTGTTGCAGAATTTGATGCATATCTCAAAACCAACGGAAAATATAACAAAGGCGAATCCAAAATCACATTTGTGGATATTGCAGATTGCCTTGTCTATGTTTCCAACTGCTTTTCTACCAAAACGTCTTATGAAAACCAAACCAAGAAAAGCATCACCAACACCTTCATTCAAGAATGTACCACCGATTTTCTAAGACAGAATTTAAAAATATTCTTGATTGAAAACAGTCTTGCGGCGCAAAAGATTGCAGGGCAAATTCTTGTAAACAAACGTGCCAGAGAAAAATCCGAAAAAGAAAGAATCAACATTAAAAAAACACTGTCCGGCAGTATTGATATTACCAACAGAATTCAGAAATTTGTTGATTGTCAGTCCAAAGATATTTCTCGCAGAGAAGTTTATATCGTTGAGGGTGATTCAGCACTCGGTGCTTGTAAACAAGGCAGAGATTCAGAATTTCAAGCCATCATTCCCGTACGCGGTAAAATCCTCAACTGCCTGAAAGCAGACTATGATAAAATTTTTAAAAGCGAAATCATTGTGGACTTACTGAAAGTGCTTGGTTGCGGTGTTGAAATTCCGCTTAAAAACGCAAAAAACTTCCAAAGTTTTAATTTAGAGAATTTACGCTGGAACAAAATCATCATCTGCACCGATGCCGATGTGGACGGATTTCAGATCCGCACCTTGATTTTAACCATGATTTATCGTTTGACTCCCACCCTTATCCGCGAAGGGTATGTTTATATTGCGGAGTCTCCGTTGTTTGAAATCATCAACAAAACCAAAAAGAAAACACATTTTGCCTATACCGACGCAGAACGCGACGCTTATATGAAAGAACACGAGAATGATAAGCTGATCATCAAACGTTCCAAAGGTCTTGGTGAAAACGAACCGGATATGATGTGGCACACCACGATGAATCCGGAAACGAGAAGACTTGTTAAAATTATGCCTGATGACGCCGAAGCAACAGCGGCTATGTTTGATATTTTGCTTGGCGATAATCTACAAGGCAGAAAAGACTATATTTCCGAAAATGGCTACAAATATATGGACGATGTTGACCTGTCCTAAGGAGAAGTATTGATGAGTAAAAAAGCAAAAGCAGAACGAAAAGAATATAAAGAATCTCCGCCGATTCTGCAGAATATAACAAAAACGCTGGAAGATAACTATATGCCCTATGCACTCAGCGTTATTCTTTCACGCGCCATTCCCGAAATCGACGGATTAAAGCCCTCCCACCGCAAATTACTGTACACCATGTATCTCAAGGGACTATTAACGGGCGAAACCATCAAATCAGCCAACATCGTTGGTGAAACCATGAAACTCAATCCCCACGGTGATGCCGCCATTTACGAAACCATGGTTCGTTTAACACGCGGTCACCAGGCATTGTTGCATCCTTTGGTAGAGTCCAAAGGTAACTTCGGTAAACATTATTCCCGAGATACCGCCTATGCGGCATCCCGTTATACCGAAGCAAAACTCGCCCCAATCTGTAAGGAACTGTTTGAAGACATCAATAAAGACACGGTAGAGTTTGTTCCCAACTACGATAACACAATGAAGGAACCTACCCTCTTCCCCGTTTCTTTCCCAAGCATTCTGACCACGCCCAACCAAGGTATCGCCGTAGGTATGGCATCCAATATTTGCTCATTCAATTTGGGTGAACTTTGCGACAGCGTAGTCGAATACATTAAAAATCCCGACCACGATTTCAAACTCACTATGCCTGCTCCCGATTTTTCTACCGGAGCGCAAATCGTTTATAAGCAATCACAAATTGACGAGGTATATAACACAGGTAAAGGCTCTATCAAAATTCGCGCAAAATATCATTTTGAGCCCAAGCAAAATGCCATTATTGTTGACGAGATTCCTTATACTACAACGGTGGAAGCCATCAACGATAAGATTGTTGATTTGGTCAAAGCAGGCAAACTCAAAGAAGTTTCCGACGTTAAAGACTTGTCTGACAAACTGGGCCTTAAACTTTATATCGAGCTTAAACGCGGAACAAAACCCGAAGTTGTAATGGCCAAACTCTTTAAATCCACTCCGCTTGAAGATAACTTCAGTTGTAACTTCAACATTTTGTTGGGAGGTGTTCCGAGAGTTCTGGGTGTGCGTGATATCATTGAGGAATGGCTTGCCTTCCGCCGCGAATGCATTAAAAACCGCACCTACTTTAACCTGCAGAAAGCAAAAAAACAACTGCACCTGCTGCTTGGTATGAAAAAAATCCTGCTCGACATTGATAAGGCGGTTAAAATCGTTCGAGAAACCGAACGGGATGAAGAAGTTGTTCCCAATTTGATGATTGGCTTCGGCATCGATTTAACCCAAGCAGAATATATTGCCGATATCAAGTTGCGTCATCTCAACCGCGAATATATTCTTAAGCGTCTGGAAGATATCGAAAACCTGACCAACGAAATTGCAGAACTTGAGGGCATTCTTGCCAGCAGAAAGAAAATCGATTCGCTGATCGTTGCAGATATGAAGCGTATCAAAAAGCAATATGACACCCCGAGAAAAACCGAAATTATTTATGACGATCCTATCGTCGAAATCGATACCGAAGATCATATTGAAGACTATCCCGTCACCATTTTTCTTTCTAAAGAGAGTTATTTCAAAAAAATCACTCCCCTGTCACTTCGTATGAGCAACGAGCATAAACTCAAAGACGGTGATATTCTTACCCAAACCATCGAAACCACCAACAAAGCCGAACTTTTGTTCTTTACCGACAAGCAAAACTGCTACAAAGCAAAGCTGCATGAGTTCGCAGACACCAAAGCCTCGGTACTTGGTGATTATCTCCCCGCCAAACTTGGTATGGACAACGGCGAAAACGTCGTCTATATGGCGATTGCAGGAGATTACAACGGTTATATGCTCTTCTTCTTTGAAAATGGCAAAACAGCCAAAATTCAGTTCAGCGCCTATAAAACCGTAAACAACCGCAAACGACTTATCAACGCTTTTTCCGATAAAATACCGCTGGCAGCGGCACTTTATATACCGGAGGACACAGACATTGTGCTCACCTCTACCAACAACAAAGTTTTGGTAGTTAACACAGCGCTCATTGCCGCCAAATCAACCAAAAACAGTATCGGTGTTAATGTAATGACGCAAAAAGGCAGACACAAAGTTTATAAAGTCGAGCCCCTTGCCGCAACCAAACTGCAAAGCGTTTCCTACTATCGCACCAAAAACATCCCTGCCGTCGGCCATCTTTTAAGAGATCAGGACAGTGGGCAACAGCAACTCGATCTATTTGAATAAAAAACAACCCCGATACATAAGCGTATCGGGGTTGTTTATTTATTATTTCCTGTTATTTTGTTAGTTTTAGCAGCAACCGTGGTTATGATCGTGACCGTTGCAACTATCGCAAACGAGCAGAATTGCAAGAATCAAAACAATATAAACCAAGGTATCGGAATCACACAGTCTTGCCAAACAATTACACATAGTTCTCTCTCCTTTAGAATGTAGATATAATGGTTATCGAAGTCTTTGATTTTTGCCCGTTTCAAAGAGTGTTAACCATCGTCAATACATTCTATGAGAAAACAAAAAAGGTGTTACAACTTCAAAAAATAAGGGTTGTAATCGTCTACATAATAACGCCACATAATGTAAAGTTTTTAACTTTATCAACATTTTCCACCGACTTTTCCACACGTTGCTTCTCGTTGGCGCCCAATAGATTTGGCAAAAATTGTCATTTTTTGCACATCGCGCAAACGCATATATTAAAAAATCGGTTTTTGGCGATTAGTTTACATAAAATTCATTTCTATTGACATGGACGGCTTTGCATTTTCATTTAAGTTTCCAAAGTGCCCTTTTTGTGCCTCAAAATAAGCCTGTGCTCCGATCATCGCGGCATTATCTCCGCACAGTGAAAGCGGCGGAACAAACAGTTCACACTTCAAACGTTTTGCCATTGCTTCCACCTTATTACGAAGCATAGAATTAGCGCTCACACCGCCGGCAAGTACCGCGCGTCTATAACCAAACTCTCGTATCGCTTTTTCAAAGTTCTCGCACAAAATATCAGTGATCGCATTCATATATCCTGCGGCAACGTCTGCTTTATTGTATTCCTCGCCTTTCATATCGCATTTATGGCAGTAATTTACAATACTGGTCTTAACCCCGGAAAAACTAAAATCAAAGGGAGCATCAGCAAATCTGACTTTGGGAAACTCTATTGCCTTCGGATCCCCACTTTGAGACAGTCGATCCAGTTGCACACCGCCCGGATAAGAAAGTCCGAGCACTCTGGCGCCCTTATCAAAAGCCTCCCCTGCCGCATCGTCACGCGTTTTACCGATAACACGAAACTCCGTATAATCATCTACGGCTATTATGTGACTATGTCCGCCCGAAACCACCAAAGCCAAAAACGATGGTTTGCAATCAGGGTACTCCAAATAATTGGCAGCAATATGTCCCCTTAAGTGATGCACGGGAATAAATGGTTTATGATAGCGGTACGCAAGACCCTTAGCATAATTGAGTCCCACAAGCAAAGCGCCGATCAGCCCCGGCGCCGCGGTTGCCGCCACCGCATCAATATCGTCCATCGTGCAGTCAGCATTTTTCAAAGCTGTCTCCACAATTTCCGAAACTTTTTCAATATGATAGCGCGAAGCAATCTCCGGTACGACGCCGCCATATTCCTTATGTATCTCTATCTGACTGAAAACAACGTTAGAAAGTATCTTTCTGCCATCTTCAACCACAGCAGCCGCTGTGTCATCACAAGAGCTTTCTATTGCTAAAATTTTCATTATTTCAACTCCCTCACCATAACAAAGGCATCCTCTACGGGATCTTTATAATAATTTATGCGCTTATTAAGATACTCAAACCCTGCCTTTTCATATAAAGAACGTGCAGGGGTGTTACTCTCACGAACTTCCAAAAACACCTTTTCAACACCACTGTTTTGCATTTGTTCAAGGCAAAACTGCAGCAAAGCCTGTCCGTATCCCTTGCCCCTAAAATTCGGGTCAATGCAAACCGTAAGTATATCCGCACTCTCAAAACTCTGCATAAAGCCGAGATAGCCAACCATAACACCATCCCGACTTGCCACCCAAAAAGTTTCAGCCGAGTCTTCGTTTGATTTTTCAAGTGCGGTTACACTCCAAGGAGTTGCAAAAAAACGTTTTTCAAGTTCAGCAATTATCGGCACATCCGACCTTTGCATTTTACGAAAAGATAAATCACTTACAGTCATACCAACTCGCTCCACTATGCACTTCTGCCAGCAGTCTTACTTTTAGATTAGCCGCATGTTCCATTTCCTCGCCCAATAAATGCGAAACGATTTCGCGTTCCTCCACAGGTGCTTCAATAATCAATTCGTCGTGGACCTGCAAAATCAGTTTTGCAGAAAGCTTTTCCTCTTTCAAGCGACGGTAAATATTGATCATTGCAATTTTAATAATATCTGCCGCACTTCCCTGAATAGGAGTATTCATCGCCACTCTCTCACCGAAAGAACGGATCATATAATTAGAAGAAGACAGTTCGGGCAATTCTCTTCTTCTGCCGAAAATGGTACCGACATAGCCGTTTTCTTTAGCAAATGCAATGGTATCATCCATATATTTCTTAACACCGCTGTATTCCGCAAAATAGCTTTTTATATAAGCTGCCGCCTCTTTTTTGGTAACGTGAATATCCTGCGCCAAAGAAAAATCAGATATTCCGTATACTATCCCGAAATTCACCGCTTTTGCCGCGCGGCGCATTTCATCAGTTACTTCCAGCGGCAACACGCCAAACACACGTGCCGCAGTTGCGGTATGGATATCCTCGCCCATTTCAAATCCGTGCAGCATATTTTTATCGTTGGCAATATGCGCCAACACGCGCAGTTCGATTTGCGAATAGTCAGCATCCACCAGTACCATAGAATCGTCACTTGCCGTAAACATTGCCCGCAGTTCACGACCTATTTCCGTTCGCACGGGAATATTCTGAAGATTGGGCTCGGTAGAGGAAATTCTACCCGTTTGCGTTACGGTTTGCTGAAACGATGTATGAATTTTGCTTTGCTCGTCCAACAGTGAAAGCAGCCCATCACAATACGTGGACTTTAGTTTGGTATACGTTCTATACTCCAAAACCGCAGGCACAACAGGGTGAGCATTTACCACCTTTGCGAGTGCATCAGCATTGGTAGAATAACCGCTTTTTGTTTTTTTGGCAGGTTTCAGTTGCAGTTTTTCAAAAAGAATTTGACCGAGTTGCTTAGGAGAATTGATGTTAAAGCGCTCCCCTGCCATTTCATATATGGCATTTTCGAGTAAGCTTATTTTTTCACTCAAGTTTTGACTATACTCGCCCAAACGCTCCTTGTCCACCTTAAAGCCAACTCGTTCCATATCCGCCAAAACCAATGTGAGCGGAAATTCAATTTCGTACAACAGCTTCTGTTGTTTTCTCTCTTCAATCGCATCTGTTTGCCATTTATATATCTGCGGCAGACTTGCCACAAACGATGCTTCATTTGCCATTTCCTGTTGCAAAATGCGCATCACAAGGCTTTGTTTAGAATAATTCGAAAGAGTACTGTCTAGAACATATTGCGCCACCATAACGTCAAAATACGGTTCTGTGGGCGCAGCGTCATTTGCCAAAAGGAGTTTATAAAGCTCTTTGGCATCATAAGTGATTTTTTTAAAAGAAGTATCCAAAATTAAAGGCATCGCATCGGAAATAACTGCTACTCCGTCTTGGTACATTATGTTTGCCGAAACCGCGCCATCTTGAATTTCATAGGTGAAATACATACCGTTTTTCTTGCAGTACTCCAGCACCTCATCCATTGATATTTGTTCATAGACTTTTACATCTTTAACCGTCGTATTTTCAACACCCAACAGTTTCAGCAAACTGGAAAGTTCGTATTGAAGCAACAGTTCGGACAAACGCTGATGGTCATACTCTTTTACCGAAAGCTTTTCATCGTCGATTTCTACAGGAACATTCTTGCATATTTCTGCCAACTTATGAGAAAGATACGCCATTTCACGATCGGCAAGCAGCTTCTCTCGCACACCTTTTTTGATAAATTCGCTGTCAATATTCTCATAAACACCGTCAAGCGATCCGAATCTTGAAATCAAGTCCAGCGCACCCTTTTCGCCGATACCGCCAACGCCTTTGATGTTATCCGACGTGTCACCCATAATTGATTTAAGTTCAATCATTTGCAAAGGAGTAAGACCGTATTTTTCCTTGATATATGCAGGTGTTACCGTTACGGTTTCACTGCCGCCCTTCTGCGTCACAGGTAGCAACAGCGTTGTATATTCATTAACAAGTTGAAAATCATCCCGATCTCCCGAAACAATAAAGCACTCATATTTTTTATCACTTGCAAAAGCAGAAAGTGTGCCGATAATATCGTCCGCTTCATATCCTTCTTTTTCCAGAATACACACATTCATTGCCCGTAATATATTTTTCAAAGGCTCCATTTGCGCAGCAAGGTCGTCAGGCATTCCTTTACGTTGCGCTTTATATCCGTCATACATCTGATGCCGAAAGGTTTTGGCACGTAAGTCAAAAGTAACCGCCACCAAATCAGGTTTTACCAAATCAAAGTATTTTTCATACAACTTCAAAAAGCCATAAATACCATTTGTCGCGAAGCCATCTTTGGTCGAAAGTCCGCGAATGGCATAATAAGCGCGGTTAATAATTGAATTTCCGTCAAAAACAAGTAATTTCATATCTTTTCCTCAACTTTACCGTCGGTAGACAGTTTGGTAATATACTCCTGCATATCTGATGCAACAGGTGCGACAAAATGCATCTTCTTGTTCGTAATTGGATGCACAAGTGAAATATCATAAGAATGAAGCGCCGGGCGGTTTAAAAGTTCATTTTCTTTGCCATACAACCAATCTCCGCACAAAGAATGGCCAATAGATGCCATATGCACACGGATTTGGTGAGTTCTTCCCGTTTCAAGTTGCAACAAAACCACAGAATATTGTTCTGAAGTTGCCAATACGCGATAGTGCGTTACGGCACGAGTGTGTTCGTTTTCCTGCTCTTTAGTTCCTATCTTGCGTTTAATAATAGAATCTTCTGCTCGCACAATAGGAGCATCAACCGTTCCTTCTCCCTCGAGTTTGCCGCTGACCAGTGCAATATAGCGACGCTTGATTTCGCGATTTTTAAGAGCTGTGCCAAGCTTTGCCGCCGCATGCGCATTTTTGGCAATAATCAAAACACCGGTTGTATCTTTATCCAGTCTGCTGATCGGACGATAGATATATTTTTCCGCTCGTCTTTGCCAATGAAATGCCATTGCATTCCCAAGCGTATGGTCATGATTATTCTGTGCCGTATGAGTCGGAAGATTTGCAGGTTTATTCACCAAAGCAACATCTTCATCCTCGTATATGATTTCAAGCGGAATATTGGTCGGTGTAATGCGATCAGCCGCCTCATCCTCCGGTCGATTACGAACACGTATTATCAACGTATCCCCTTTGTGCAATGTTTTTAGCACCGTTACTTTCTTATTACCGATGCAAATTCCCTTGGGATTCTTTTTCAGCCCACTGATGACTGCCGCTGAATATCCCTCGTGTTGCAAAAGAGATTTAACAGTCTTACCATCCCATTTTTCATCGATTACATATTCCAGTTTTCGAACTTGATACATCTTCTATCCTTTCAGAACTTCTAAAACATTCACAGTGTTTTCATTTACACAAAAACGAATAGAGAGTTCTTTATATGTCATTGTATATACACGCTCTGCATCCGTTTGATAAGCCGGTCGCGGATCCTGCGCAAGAAGTTCGGTTATCACACCAAGATAATCATCAGGAATATTTTTCTTGATATCTTCTGAAATTTCCACCTTCAATGCATATTCGAGTTTTTGGTGAGCAAATCCACCCAAAGCATCAGGATAAGCATCAGCATACGGCAAATATGGCTTGATATCCAATATCGGTGTTCCACTAAGCATGTCGGCACCACGCACCGTAATCTGCGGACCGTTAGGAGATGAAAGTTCAATCTTTACGATTTCAACAACCGAAATACCGATCGGATTCGGTCGATTGGGAGAACGCGTAGCAAACACACCCACACGCTTGTTGCCACCAAGACGAGGTGGTCTGACTGTCGGTGACCAGCCCTCACCCGAAAACTCAGAAAAAAGCCATATCAACCATAAATGACTGTATTGCTCAAGCCCTCTTAAAGCATCGGAATTCTGATATTCTTTTTCAAATTGAATTACAGATTCTGCGGCAGTAAGACCACTTTGTCTGGGAATACCGAATTTTTGAGAAAATCCGTTATATATTGTTGCAATTTTATTCAGCGCGTAGTGTGACACGGTTTTTAAACGCCCCCATGAAATCAAATATCATTATAAATTATATTATATATGTTTTTCTGTTTTTTTGCAATCCTTATGACAAAAAACCGCGTTCAAAGGCGCCGCTTCATAGAGTTCAACCGGTTTTTGAAGAAAAAACACCGCAATAACGCTGACGCGTATTGCGGTGTTTTGACGTAGTATAGGGCAAAAATAGTCGTTTTTAATCGGATTTATCTCTATGAAGTGTTGCCCAAATTCAGTGTAATTTTATTTAGCAACCGCAGCCATCACTGCCGTTATCTTGCGGAAAAAACTCTCCTGTGGGAAAGCTTAATTTTTCAAAGAAAGTACACGGTTCTTCCTCACTCGGACTTTGGCAACGCTTTTCCGGCAGACAAAAACGTGCAGAAGGAATCAGCGCCTGAATATCACGAACAATACGAACTACACTGAACAAGCCAAGGCTTACCAACGCAAATTTCTCGCCGCTATCACACAGTTCCTGACCATAACAACTCATCACCGTATCAGGCAACGATTGAATATCTGTTTCACAACAACAGCAACAATTATTATGTGCATTCACCAACTTGCTTCCGAGTACAATAGGCTCTACCGCTTCCACTTGTGCCACAGGGCCATTGTAAACGCCGCCGTTTGTTCCGCGATTGCACACATAATCCGAGGAGAAGGTCATAGTGTTCCCCTCTCCACCAAACAAAATAACTTTCTTTTCAAAACTGCTTATACCACTTATGTGTTGCGGTCTGCCGTTTCCGGTATAAACTTCAAAGTCAGTCAGAAAATAATAGTGTATGTTGACTGCATAATATCCCCGATTAAACGGAACGGGGTCAAGGTCAACTTTTGCAAACGAGATTTTGGAATTCTTTGCGCGAATACTGATGGCATTATCTACCATCATCTGCCCTTCGGGAGAAAAGTAAACGCGCATATCTGCCAAACAATCCTTATCTTTGCAAGTATCATAAATTTTCTGCACATTAGCGCAAATTTCTTCTTTGTATGTTCTTTCACAGCCTTCTTGATTGATGCCGTTTTGATCCATGATGCTCCTCCTTAAGTCGAATATTTTGGATCTGCCTAACACCATTATATGATTCGAACAACAAAATGTTAAAAATCGTTGCAAGAAAAATTATTCTGTGCTAAAATATACGTATATTTCCAAAACGGAGGCAACCGAATTGAAAACCAAAAAAATCATTACTATTATCATTTCTATTATTTTGGTGCTGACATTATTTGGCTGTTCGCAAAACACAGCGCAAAGCACCGTTTCTTCGCTGTTCAAGGCACTAAAAGCCTATGACATTGCCGCGCTTGAGGGACTTTTGACCGAATTTCCCAACACAGCCGACTGCGGCGTAACATACGACTTATTCTCAGACGATGAGTATATTACTCTTTATAAAGAGGCATACCAAAATCTGCGCTTTACAATTGAAAAAATCGAAGAAAGCGAGTCCGGCGCCACCGTCAATCTTACCGTATCCCATCCGGATTTAAAAACGGCATACAGTACTGCCCTTTATTCCTCTGCAGCACTTTTGTTTTCGGACGAAAATTTCTATACTGAAATAATGAACAACCCGGACGCAGACATTAGTTATCTGGTTCCGCAACAAATGAAAACCATGTACATGAACGAGGAAATCGAAACCATTGAATCCACCTTCACAATTTTTCTTACAAAGCAAGACAACACTTGGAAAATTCAAACAGACGAACAACTCAAAAACCTGATTTCTTCTAATCTTTACACTATCACTTCTACCATTTCAAACGGTTTAGATGAATAAAAAAAGAGCACCTTTGGTGCTCTTTTTTAAATATTCTCAGAAAAACATTTATTTAGTTCCACAACGCATTGTTCCTTAGTGAACATAGTATTAAGACAGTTGAGAAGCATATTTTTATTCAGTCTGCCGGGAAGACCTAAATAATTTTGAAAATCACGTCTTATTTCAGAACTGCGCTCTGTTCCAAAAAGCCCCCACTCATAAAGGTCGGAAGTTTTAATGGATGCACCGCTATTGTGGATTGGTTTTTCAAAAGAATTCAGCAGTTTAGTCAAAACCTGCGCCGGCATTCCCTCCACGCCAAGTTTCCCCTCTGCCGATGGTGCCTCTTTTCTCTTTTCTTTTCCATATACATCGGGAATATATATATCAAAAACAGCAGATCCCTGCAGTAAATCATGCAAAAATTTTCGAATAATAAAACCTGCACGATCACTGTCCGTTAAAATAATGGCACCTTGCAACGCGGCCAGTTTCTTTATATTTTGTTGCATTTTCTTGTCTTTAAATATTGCAAAACCGTCCGTTGCAAACACAATAGCATCTATCAACGATTCTAATTTGATTTTATCATATTTACCTTCTACGATAATAATTTGATCAACCGATTTTTTCATTTTTAATCACCGCACATAATCAGTTCACAAATCATATGGTATACCATTTCCCTCTTATCACCGGATTCACTCTTAAGGCGTTTTTCACATTCGAAACATATATCTATGGAATGCATTAGCTGTTTTTCGGACAACGCTTTGCTGGCTCTCATCATTTTGGAAGCGCCATATTCATGCATTGCAAAATCCGCCTTCATATCTGTATTTTTCTTACCGGCAGACAATGCCCAACTTGCTCTAAGCAAATCAACCAACGAACGATAGATAAGATTGGCAATTTGGATATCATCATAGTTCTGCGCATAAAGATCCTCGATTACACGTATTGCCACTTTAAAATCACGTTTTGAAAGAGCATCACTGATGGCAAAACGGTTGGTTTCCAAACTCTTGGTAATCACCGCATCAATATCCGCTCTTGTGATGCGCGAATTCTGAGAAAATGAGGCAATCTTAACGATCTCGTTTTTCAGCGACATCATATCATTTTCCGCAATACGCAGAATATAGTACATATCGTCACCCGATATGTCTTTATTCAAACTTTTAAAATGCCTTTTTCCCCAAGCCGCCAACTGCGCTTGTCCGGGATGGTTGATTTCCACCACCAAACCGCCGGCTTTTGATATCAGAGTTTCCAAAGTCTTATCTTTTCCTTCTTTTAACACCGTGTCCATAAAAACGACACATGCATAATCAGGAATCTCAGAAACCACTCTTAAAAGATCCTTTTTATAATCCTCTTTTAATAAATCGTGCGATAAATCGACAATGCCGATAAATTTTCTGTCACTCATCATCGGAAAGCTATCTATCAGATTTTCAAGGGTGTTAACAGAAAGCGCATCACCACTCAGTTGACTGACGTTAAACTCCGGCATATCCGTCACCGTCTTTTTGCGAAGTGTGTGATAATAATAATCTTTCAGATACTCCTCATCACCGCACAGATAAAACAGTCCCGTGGTTTCCTGCTTCTTTATTTTTTCTTTTAAAATTTCAAGACTCATTTCATTCCCTCTATTTTATAGCGATTTTGGCTTAATTTTATGGATATTGTACCATCCATATCTGTTCTTTTAATAATCGGAGTATACCTTTTAATTCTCTTGATAACCTGCGCCGCCGGTAATTTATATCGATTATCTTTATCCACCGAAATGACAGCCACATCAGCGTTAACATACTCCAACAGTTCTTCACTCGATGCAGCATTAGACCCGTGATGTGAAATCATAACGATATCACTTTCCATTCTTTCTTTATATCTTCTGACAAAACGTTGCTCTGCCTTGGATTCAACATCACCGAGAAAAAGCAGTTCTGTCGGTCCGTAAGAAATTTGATAAACCAAAGACTTTTCATTCTCGTTCTTTTCTGATAAAACGATATGTTTCGTTAGTATATCAAGTTTCAGCGCATCCAAATAATATGTCATATCTTTTTTGATCCGACGAATTGCGGTATCTTTTGTGATAGCCAGATCAATGATATCAGTACTTTGCACATCATGATCTTCACGATGCGGCAGATATAATTCCTGCACCGTATAACTTGAAAGCAGAGATTGCGCATACTTGGTATGATCAGTATCAAGATGGGTTATGTATATAGCCGAAATATCAATAACACCTCGGCGCGCAAAGCAATTTTGAAGTTCTTGATAACCAAGGCCATTGCCGCCGCAGTCAATCAAAAACGCAGTATGTCCGCGAGAAACAACCACACAATTTCCGTGTCCTACGTCGATATAATCAACCCAAACATCGTCAAGTTGCAAATAATCAACAAAATAACTGCCCCCAACTAAACATAAGAATACCGCCATATAACAAATTGCCAACTTGAAAGGATACTTTTTATACAGAAGCAACCAAAGCACGACAGCGATAACTACCACCATTGAAAAGACTATCCAAAAAGTTGCACTACCGGTATATACACTGCAAAACGGTAGTTGCGCGACAGCAGAGGTAACTGCATCACAATACTTGTATAAAACCTCTGCCACCCACGCCAACAAAAAGCAAAACGGTTGCAGCCATGAAAATATAATTACAAAAAATCCGATAAAGAAAAGCACCTCTATTACCAAGGCAATTAAAACATTCGTCAAAGGAGCCAATAACGACACCGACTGAAACATTGTTAACATTATCGGCAAAGTACCAATGGTTGCCGCCACAGACATTGAAATAGTATTTTTGATAAACGAGTATACTTTACCAATGAAATTGTGCGGGTTTTTCAATTTTGGGAAAAAGGACGATAACTTTGGCGTCAACAAAAGTATGCCAAGCGTTGCCGTGGCGCTAAGCGCAAGACTGGGATTCAATACAGCAAACGGATTTCTAATACAGCATGCCATCACCGCAACCGAAAGCGCAGTTAATGGATCTGATTCCTTTTGCAGTAAGATACCGCCTTGAAACACCGTCAACATAATCGCTGCTCTGCAACAAGAAGGCGAAAATCCTGTTAGCGCAGTAAACAGCCAAATTGATATAATCTGTAAAATGGCACGAATATATAAGTTTTTGCTGATAAGCGCCAATGCAAAATACAAAATGGTCGTCACAAATGCAAGATGCATACCCGATACCGCCAACGTATGTGATACACCCGAAACCTTAAAATTTCGATATAATTTAGCATCTATTTTATCAGTTTTCCCTAAGGTGATGCCGCTCATCAGTGCCGCAGTATCTTTTAAAAAAACTCTTTCATATATCGCAGTAATCTTTTGACGCGCGGTAGCAGTCCAAAAATAAATATCGTTAGCTTTCGGAGATGCAAGAATTTTGCTTTCAGTTGCATACATTGACAAAAATTGCCGTTGTGTCAGGCGAAAATCAATAGAAAAATCGTCTTGCTCGTTTTTAAACGAACTACCCAAACAGCTAACGGTACTGCCAACCTCGTAATCCAAAGTTCCTTTTGCCGCATAAACTAAAATATTACCGTGCGGTTTATAATTCTTTTCGTCAACTGAAATCTGCGTTGGTTTGATAACCATATGGTCACTGGACGGACCGCTTGTAATTTCAGAAAGTATCTTGCCGCTTATTACAATTTCCTGCCCTTGCAAATTTTCCATCGGTTGATAAGCCAAACGATAAAATAGGCAAAAGTTAAGCAACGCCAACACACTCGGCAATAACACTAATTTTGCCAAAGACCTTGTCTTTTTGAAAAAGAATAAAATAATTGCTAATAATAAAAGCAATGCCGCCAAAGCTATTGTTACTGCACTATTCACCAAAAACGCAACAACATAGCATATTATCACAGAAGAGAGAACCGCAAACAATGGTCTTAATCGCAACATTTTTGTTCCCCCTTGATAGCATAAACATAAGTCAAAACAGTACAAATTCACGCCATTTCTGTTTATTAAAAATATTATAACACAATCCGCCAAAATACACAATATTTCTCTATATAAGAAAAAAATAAAAAAACTCTTGATTTTCTAAAAGCAGTGTGTTAGAATATATCTTGCTGATTTGTAAAATACTATGAGGAGGTGTAACAGCATGGCAAAATGTGAAATCTGCGGAAAAGATGTTGCTTTCGGCATTCAAGTTTCCCATTCTCACAGAAGAAGCAACAGAACCTGGAAACCGAATGTTAAGAGAGTAAAGGCTGTTGTAAACGGTACTCCTAAACATATCAAGGTTTGCACCAGATGCTTGCGCTCCGGAAAAGTTGAGCGTGCATAATTTAACCAAACTGTACTGACCGTAACCATTAAAGGTTACGGTCAATTTTTTTATATTTTAAAAGCCGTACTCCCCTTTGTAAGTACGGCTTTTGGTTATTGTCTGCTATTTTGTTCTGTGGTAGAGGGTTCTTGCGGTGAAGACGGAGGGGTTTCAGGTTCGGTCGGATCCGTTGTAGGTTTGTTGTCTTCCTCCGGCTTTTCATTTTCTGTCGGTTTTTCTTCTTCTACCGGTTTTTCTTCTTCATTTGGCTTATCATCCGGTTTTGACGGTTTTTCTTCTTCCGGTTTTTCTTCTTTACTCGGTTTCTTTCCCGGTTTTGAAGGTTTTTTATCTTTCTTATCGTCCTTTTCCTCTGCCACGTGAATTGTACAGGTTTCCTTCGGAACAGCACCTGACAAGAATTGTCCGCTAACTATCGTTTCAGCTTTTTTACATTCTTCCGTAGGCAGCAGTCCGCTTTCATTACAAACCTCGCAACTGACAAGATTGTTCGGTACTTTGAGTGACTTATATTCAAGTCCGCTATGAACTTGGGACATAACCGTTCTCCAAGCCTTAACCGCAGGATTGGTACCGCCATAAGAGATTCTGGTCGGTGTATCATAGCCATACCAAACCGCCGCAGTATAATAATTGGTATATCCGACAAACCAACGGTCTTTACTGTCTGAAGTCGTTCCGGTTTTTCCCGCAATTTGTGTAGTACCAAAATTTGCAGGAGAGCCGGTTCCTGCGGCAACTGCATTTTTCAAAAGCAAATTGATCATTGACGCAGTAGACTCTGACATTGCAACACTGGTTTCAGGGGTTTTTTCAAGCAAAACCTTACCACTGCTATCAACAACTTTTGTGTAATAGTACGGTTCTGTATAAATACCACCATTAGGGAATGTTTCATAAGCGGCTGTGATTTCCAAAACGCTGATACCGGTATGCATACCGCCAAGTGCCGTGGAAGATGAGTTCTCATCATTATCGCCGCCCGGTTTCATCGAAGTTACGTGAAGATTTTCAGTCAAAAACTTATACGCTCTATTCGCGCCCAGTGCCATATTCACTTTTACGGCAATCGTATTGGTAGAATTAGACACTGCGTTTTGTATCGACATCAGTTTCTCAGTAACAACATCGTAGTTAACCGGCCAACCGTCACGCACGTGAGAATCCAAAACCAACGTACCGGGTGATATGGTCTGACCGTCAATTTTAACCTTATACTCAAATGCAGGAGCATAGGTACCAATAGGCTTCATAGTAGAACCGGGCTGACGGTAGGTATTCGTCGCACGATTCAATCCCCTGTCGATAGTCTTTTCGCCACGACCGCCAACCAAGGCAGCAACCGCTCCTGTCGAATTGTTTAAGATAACCATCGAACTTTGAGGCAGTTCCCCATCCTTGTTCTCTGAGAGCTCATAAGTGGTAAAGGTGGAAGTTTTATTATAAGCATCATCCAAAATTGCCTGAACATCAGGCTCCATAGTACAATAAATGGACAGACCACCCGAATAAACCATACTGCTGGCATAAGCATAGCTATAGCCCTTCTCAGCCACCAAATCAGCTATTACCTGATCCACTGTTTTCTCTACAAAATAACTTTGCTTTGAATCAGCCTTTTGAGTATTACCGCGCTTAAAAACAAGTTTTTCTTTCTTGGCGGCTTTGGCTTCTTCTTTGGTGATTTTATTAAGCTGCGCCATTTTGTTTATAATGATTTCTTGACGATCTTTGTTGTTTTGTTTGGTTTTTTCGCTGATATACGGATTGTATTTTGAGGGAAGATTTGTAATTGCAGCAATAGAAGCACACTCCGCCAACGTCAGATCCTTAACGTCTTTTCCAAAGTATGTGTTGGCAGCCGTCTGAACACCGTTACATCCTTCTGCAAAATAAATGGTATTCAAATACGCCTCTAATATTTGTCCCTTGTTATACTCTTTTTCAAGATACAGAGCACGACGAATTTCTTGAATTTTGCGCGAGATTTTAACATCATCATCGCCCGTCAAGTTTTTAATAAGCTGTTGTGTAATTGTTGATCCGCCGAATGTTTTACCGCCGGTTGCCATACTGATCACAGCACCACCGGTACGAATCCAGTCAACGCCATTGTGCTTATAAAAACGCTCGTCTTCTATCGCAATAAATGCCCACTGAAGATTTTCAGGAATGTCCTCTAAGTCTACCCAGATACGATTTTCATCTTGATACAAATGCTCAATCTCTTTGAAATTACCGCTTGAATCCTTGGCATAGACAACCGTTGTGTAATCCAGAGAACTATCAATACTGCCAAGATCCATTGTCGGATCCAAATACTCAAATGTATACCAAGCAAAAGCCGCCAGTGAAAACACGCCCACCAAACCAAAGACCACAACCACTGAGATAATTGCTTTACGCACAGGCATTGGAATACGCATCCAAAAGCCCTGTCTTGTACGACGTCTTTTCTTCGAAACCTGTGGATCTATATCCGTTTCCTTAGGCTGTTTCTTTTTCAAAAATGTTAAATTCGGAAGTTTAAATTTCAAACCAAACACCTCCAAAACAATAGAAGTTCAAAATTGACATATATTAATATTATATCACTATTCTAAATTTATGCAAGTAGATAATAGAACTTTAGCGTAAGGTGATAAGAGTCGAATGACTCTTATCACCTTAACTGTTCGATCTGATCAAAAAGAGCCTCACAACCGCGAAAAATATCATCATATGCTCTTTGGAAATCACCTGAATACCAAGGATCTGCAACATTTCCGCCTTCCTTTGTATAATCAAGCAGTTTTTTCACCTTATGTTCCGTATCCGCGCCAAAAATCCGATAAATATTGCGCAAATTATTTTCATCCATCACGACAAACAAGTTATATTTACCATAGTCTTGCTTTTTAAGTTGAATGGCGCGTTTATCGCCGCAATCAATACCGTGCTTTTTTAAAATTTCTTTGGCAGGAGGATACACAGGATTTCCGATACCATTCCAAATTTCCTCACTGCTTGTTGCAGACGATGAAATTTCAACGCCACTCATATGCCTCTCTGCACACATCTTTTTAAATATAAATTCAGCCATTGGAGAACGGCAGATATTGCCGTGACATACAAACATAATTTTTAGCATAAAACAACCTCACTTTTATGATTATTATATAACATTTCAATCCATATTTCAACATAATGTGACGATGAGTCACTTGCATTTCATATTCCGTCACAGTATGATTTCTTTGTACTTATAAAAGAGAATAATATTAAAGTACCGCCGTCTTTTAAATCATCACTTGCAATCTTAAATACCTTGCTGTAAAATATATGTTAGACAATGTTTCAAAGGAGTTTTAAAATGAAAAGAAGTCAAAAAACCTTCTATATCGGCGCTTCTATATTTATTGCATTTATAATATGGACCGTACTTGTCCGATTTGTTGATATCAAAGCCATTGGCCCTCAAGAATCAAGCGTTGGTTTTGCAACACTCAATGCTTTCTTTCACAATCATACAGGCGTACATATGAGCTTATACAACATCACTGATTGGCTGAGTTTCATTCCATTTGCCACGGTATTCTGCTTTGCCCTGTTGGGATTAATCCAATGGTTTAAAAGAAAAAGTATCAAACAAGTTGATTTTGATATATTTGTGCTTGGCGGATTCTATGTTGTTGTACTTGCGATATTTTTTCTGTTTGAAAAAATTTTCATAAATTACAGGCCTATTTTGATTGAAGGTGTTTTAGAAGCATCCTATCCCTCATCAACCACAATGCTTGTAATGTGCGTAATGCCGACGGCTATTTTACAACTGAACAACCGCATCAAAAATATCACCTTACGACGCTTTGCAATATTTTTAATTGCCGCTTTTTCCGCCTTTATGGTAGTCGGCAGACTGATTTCAGGCGTACATTGGTTAACAGATATTATCGGCGGCGCATTGCTCAGCGCAGGTCTTGTAACGATGTATTATTCCATCAGTACTCAGCGCTCAAATAACATAGAATAAATATCACATAAACGCCGTTTTGGATAAATACAGACGCATTTATGTCAATTGCGATCCGGTGTCGGGCGATTATGAACATTCCAATTTGGAAACCTATCTCCCCGATCAAACCAACGAAGCCGACAGCAAAAGTTTCGGCCATGGCGGATCTGACTTCTATACCATGTATAACTTTGTCGAAAAGATCCTCGGAAACCCCGAAGCTGACACCATTGATGTTTACGAGGCACTGGATATGTTCCTGCCCGGTCTATTTGCATATCGTTCCATCTTAAACGGCAATGCACGTATGGAAATCCCCAATCTTCGCGATAAATCCATCCGCGATCAATGGCGCAACGACACTGCTTGCACAGACCCCAAAGTTGCCGGAGATCAACTCATACCAACCACAGCCCTCGGCACCCCCAAAATCGATGCAGCTATATATGAATCTGTGCGAGAAAAATGGTTAAAAGAACTGCAAGAAAAGAAAGATTATACAACCCTATATAATAACTAAGACAACCGCTTCCAAACTTGGAAGCGGTTGTCTTTATTTTATCCTATTTAAAGTTTTATTTTTCTTGAATATAGCGGTCAATGGCAGCGGCAGCTTTTTTACCTGCACCCATTGCGAGTATTACCGTGGCGGCGCCCGTTACGGCATCACCACCGGCAAAAACACCCTCTTTAGAGGTCTGCCCACTATTTTCATCTGCAATTATACCGCCCCAACTTTGCGTATCCAGTTGCTCGGTAGTAGATGCAATCAACGGATTGGGCGAAGTGCCAATAGAAACAATAACACTATCACAATCAATAGTAAATTCCGATCCCGGCACTTCTATCGGTCTTCGTCTTCCACTGGCATCCGGCTCACCGAGATCCATTCTAACGCACTCGATGGCACAAACATTGCCATTCTCATCTCCCAAAATTCTTTTGGGGTTATTCAGAAGCTTAAACTCAATTTGCTCTTCTTTTGCGTGATGTACTTCTTCCTTACGAGCAGGAAGTTCGGCTTCGGAACGACGATAAACGATGCTGACGTGTTCAGCGCCCATTCTCTTTGCACAGCGCGCCGCGTCCATTGCCACGTTGCCACCGCCGATAATCACAATGTTTTTTGCCTTTTGAATCGGTGTGGAACTTCCCTGACGATATGCTTTCATCAAATTAATTCTCGTCAGAAATTCATTGGCCGAGTAAACGCCTTTTAAATTTTCACCGGGTATACCGAGAAATCGCGGCAAACCGGCACCCGAGCCGATAAACACTGCTTCATATCCTTGCTCAAACAGCTCATCAACAGATAAAATTCTGCCGATAACCATATTGGTCTGAATCGTTACACCCAGTTGTTTTAAATGCTCGATCTCTTTTTCCACAACGCTTTTTGGCAAACGAAATTCGGGTATACCGTACACCAATACACCACCGGCACGGTGTAACGCCTCAAAAACCGTCACCTCATAGCCGAGTTTTGCCAAATCTCCCGCGCAAGTAAGTCCGGCAGGACCGGAGCCAATGATTGCAACTTTGTGCCCGTTTTTTGTGATTTTTTCTGCCGCTTCAATCACATTTTGATTGTGCCAATCCGCCACAAAACGCTCTAGTCTGCCAATGGCAACGGGCTCACCGTTTTTGCCACGTACACATAGCTTTTCACATTGACTTTCTTGCGGACACACGCGGCCGCAAACTGCAGGCAAAGCAGAAGTGTGCTGAATAATTTGATAAGCAGCCTCAAAATTCCCCTGCTTCACTTCTTTAATAAATTCAGGTATATTTACTGCAACCGGACAACCGCTGACACACAGCTTGTTTTTGCACTGCAAACAACGCTCTGCTTCACTGATCGCTTGTTCTTCGGTATAGCCCAAAGCAACCTCATCAAAATTTTGAATACGGACAGACGGAAGCTGTGAAGGCATTTCGTTTTTGGTAAGGGACATATTTGCCATCACTCTCTTCCCTCCTTCAACAGATTACAAGTCGCTTTGTAAGCATGTCGTTGCTGTTCTGCATACACAGTGGATCGTGCAATTGCCTCATCAAAATCAACCTGATGCCCGTCAAAATCAGGGCCGTCTACACAAGCAAATTTTATTTTGCCTCCCACTGTCAAACGGCAACCGCCGCACATACCGGTGCCATCAATCATTATAGGATTCATAGACACAATGGTTTTAATACCTTTTTCCTTTGTGATCGCACAAACAAATTTCATCATCATCAGCGGTCCGATCACAATAACTTTGTCATATTGTTCTCCGGCATCAAGCAATTCTTTTAATGCATCAGTCACAAGACCTTTGCTAGCGGCACTTCCATCATCGGTTTTAACGATCAATTCATCGCTAACAGCCGAAAATTCGTCCTCTAAAATGATCAGATCTTTTGTTCTGAAACCAATAACAGAATGCACAGTTGCGCCCATTTGATGCAGTTTTTTGGCGATTGGATATGCAATAGCGCAACCGACACCGCCACCAATCACAGCCACTTTTTTCAATCCTTCCAATTCCGTTGGTTTGCCTAAGGGACCCACGAAATCACACAGAGCGTCTCCAGCCATCATTTCACCGAGTAGTTTTGTAGTAGCTCCGACGATTTGAAAAATAATAGTAACGGTTCCTTCCGCCTCATCATAATCAGCAATGGTCAGCGGAATACGCTCCCCCTGCTCATCTGTACGCAAAATCACAAATTGACCGGGTTTTGCTTTTGCCGCAATCAACGGTGCGGAAATTTTCATTTTTACAACTGTAGAATTTAAAATTTCTTTTTCAACTATTTCAAACATAAATATAACCCCAACAGAGAGTACGTGCTTTTATATTCCGGTACTTTTTTACTTTTTCTCAATGGCTTTAATTACGCCCTGTCCTGCCATACCGAAAACGACGTTAATAATCAGCTCCGGCACAAAATTCACCAAAACAATGCCGGATAAAACATAACCCAGAACATCACTGCCGCCTGCCCATGCAGAAAGAACGTCTATAAAGAACACTGCCATACAAAGCAAAAAAGTACCCGTATTCACAATCGGGCAAATAATTGCCGCAAGCAACATAGCTATGTAAGCGTTTTTATTTTTCAAAACGCGATACACCCATCCAGATGCAGCGCCTGCCAACACGCCTTTGCCTACGACTACCAAAGCGCACAACAGCGGACTTGCCTGAAAAACCATATGTCCGCCGGCATCCGCTCCCGTAATGCAGTTAATCAAAACAATGATGCCGAAAGTTGCACCCAGAATTGCTCCTGCTCGTATTCCATATACCGCAGCGCCAATCACGATAGGAATCAACACCAGCGAAATTGTAAAGCCGCCAATCGGCGGAATCATACCACTCACAAATTGCAATACAACGATCAATGCCATCAGCATTGCCATAACTGCCATACGCTTAATACTGTTTGTTTTCAAAATAATTCCTCCTTGCTACTGTCCTCAAGGGTACAGTGCACATAAATCACTTATTGTTTTTCTTATATAGTGCCAACAATCCGTTTGGCAACAAATCAGGTTCGACGATTACATCTGTCGAACAATACGGCAACACTTTAGCCGCCAATCCTCCGGTAGCAACCACCGTTGCATTTCCGCCAAGTTCTTCCTTAAAACGTTTGCACATACCGTCAATCATATCTGCGCACCCCAAAATAAGTCCAGAACGCAACGAATCATTTGTATTGGTTCCAATCGCCTTTTTGGGTGCAGACAGATCAATTTGGGAAATTTGAGCCGCCTGCTGTGTCAGTGCGCCCAAAGAAACTCTAAGGCCGGGAATAATCGCGCCGCCAAGGAAATTGCCCAAGGCATCTACCGCAGAAAAAGTTGTTGCCGTTCCCATATCAATCAATATAAGCGGCGGAGCATACTTTTGCAGTGCGCCAACTGCCGCAACCACAAGGTCACTTCCTAGTTGCGAAGGGTCATCAATTTTAATGGGCAGTCCCGTTTTAATACCGGGTCCTACAATCAAAGGAGTGCGTCCCGTTAACTTCTGTACTGCCTGTGCAAGTATTGCAGAAAGATTGGGCACAACCGAAGAAATGATACTGCCCTCAATCTCCTCGGGTATGAGATGATTAACGCGCAGTGAACTGTTGAATAAAATCATATATTCATCTTCTGTTTTGGTTGTGTCCGTCTTTAAGCGCAAAGTCAAAATCAACTTGTCTTCGCGGTACACACCGACGACGATATTGGTATTGCCAACATCAATGGTCAAAATCATTTCTCTTCCTCCTTTCTCTATTTATATATTATGTAGTATAACAAAGAAAATATTTAAAGTCAATTATTACATAATTCTAATTACTCTACTTTTAAGGCAATGCGGCCGCTCGTCAAAAAAATACAAGCACCATCCGTAGATAGTGCTTGTAATAAAATTGTTATCTCTTGGAGAACTGAGGAGCGCGTCGAGCGCGTCCGCCTTCAGCGACGCGAAGCGTTATGCCCCCACTCGCTCGCCGCTTTCGCGGCAACCGCTCGGGGATGGCAATGCGGCCGCTCGTCTAAAAAATACAAGCACCATCCGAAGATAGTGCTTGTAATAAATTTGTTATCTCTTTGAGTTTTCGGTGTACCGTTTATATCGTGTAATATCGTTGTAAATCGTGTATATTGTGCGGTTTTGTTTCGCCAAAATTGAATATCGTTGCAAAAAGTTTATGGTGTTTCATAAAGTTTTGCACCAAATTTGCACCAAAAACTATGTTATATTAGTTCAATTTCAAAGCCATAAAATAAACGGGAAAATCGTAATCATCTCTTGCAAGAATCATTGTCGCAGTTCGAATCGCGGCATTTGGATGTGGCAATACTTGAAAACTTCTTTTAATTTGAAGTGGGAATTCATAGTTCTCAATATGGTTGGAATACCTTTCCCAAAAACCTTCAAAATTTGCAGAGCAAACATATGCCACAACAAATGTTGCCGTTCCTAATGCATTATAATTAAGGATTGCTTTTTCTATGTGTTCATCAATATAAGTGGTGTTTACACTACTCAACTTCAATCCTTCAAATATGGCAATTTCTTTTCCTTCCTTGGTTAAAAGGATATCCACCTCTGCGGCATCTTTACCACTTGAAGATATTCCGTGTCTTGTTTGGTCCTTCACTTCATTATAACCTTTAATGGAGAGCATATCCCTAAAGGCGTCGTTAATACTATTTTCGGAACTATTAGCATTAAACGACTGATTTAGACAAATTCTTTCTCCTATTTGAATAAAATCATTAAGAACATTTTTGGCTGTTGCTATATCTGCATTCAATCTCGCTTCATTTGACGACGGCATTCTTAATGATTCCAAACTCACGTCAGCATCAAAATAATAAATATTTCTAACAAGCAAACCTGATTCGCTTGGATGAAGTGCCTTGCCGATAGCATCACTTAATACCGAATTAAAAGCACG